>NZ_CP007202.1:0-67500 GCF_000941055.1 Siansivirga zeaxanthinifaciens CC-SAMT-1
TTGGCCGCTATTATAATGCTCGGTGACAACACCGTTTTCTGTTGAGTTTGATAATTTTTCTAGCTCTGTGGACAAGTTATTTGCAATAAACTGAACATATTCTTTCTTTGTTTTGAAGCTGGGTTGTGTCGACTTTTTCTTTTTCGGATTATTCCAATTTTTAAGCTTTTGTTTGTGTTTTGCCTTGGCGAACATCCAGTGAGCCTTCTTAAGATTCTTGACGTCCCAGTGGTCTATAGGTTGATTGAAAGTGTCATTATTCTGAAACATTTTACTCATGTCTTTAACATTCGAAACGTCCCAGTCACCTATTGGCTGGTTGAACTTACTATTTCCAGAAAACATATAACTCATGTCTTCAACGTTCGAAACGTCCCAGTTGCCTATTGGTTGGTTGAACGCACTGTTTCTAGAAAACATATCGCCCATATCCGTCACACTGGAAACATCCCAATTGTTTATGGGCTTATTAAACTTCTTTGCCCCCCAGAACATACTGCTCATATTCGTCACACTAGAAACATCCCATTGCCCTATGGGCTGATTGAACATTTCAGTTCGCTCAAACATTGAGCTCATATTCGTCACGCTAGAAACATCCCATTGCCCTATGGGCTGATTGAACGCCTTAGCGGAATAAAACATCCCATAAAGATTTGTTGCACTCGAAAGGTCCCAATCACCAATAGGCTGGTTGAATCGCTCTGAATAACGAAACATATTAGACATATTTACGACATTGGATGTGTCCCAATTTCCAATAGGTTGGTTAAACTCATCTGTAAAAGAAAACATATTTGAAGTATTCTCAACTCTTGAAACGTCCCAATCACCTATAGGCTGATTGAATCGCTCTGAATAACGAAACATATTAGACATATTTACGACATTGGATGTGTCCCAATTTCCAATAGGCTGATTAAACTTGCCGTTTTTTGACCAATCTGACCCAAACATTCCTTCCATATTAGAGACACTTGACACATCCCAATTGCCAATAGGCTGATTAAATTTTTCAGCTTTATAAAACATCCACGACATATCGGTGACCTTTGATGTATCCCAGCCACCAATAAAGTCGTCGAACTCACGAGCATCTTCGAATAGATTACTCATATCAGTTATTTCAGACGTATTCCAGTCTGAAATATGGCCATATTCGCCAATAGCAGATTCTTTATCTTCAAGCCAAAGCTTCACGGCTTCCCTAATTGTTTCGTTGTTGAGCATCACGTTTTTATTTATTATTATCCGAACCTATTCGTATTAAGTTTATAACAAAATCTGAAGTTAAGGATAAAATTATAGAATTCAAAACATTGCGCTGGGGTCGGAGCAGGACAATATTTGTCTGCTATACCATCAGATGAGTTGGATGGGTGGGCAAGCTCTATAAAAACTTTATATAAAATATATAATATAAACAATAACCAAGAAAGTTTCAAAACCCTTGCCCACCCAAATAAGCCTCAGCAGCACTATTCGGAACAGTATAATCCCCTATCTTTTCAAGTCTGATATCCACTTTTAGATATCTGCTACCACTCTTGCCATAAATGTCCTCTCCAGGAGGAGCCAGCTTTCTTAATGCATGTGTTAGTTCGTTTCCCTTGAAGTAGATTCCATTTTTCCTGAAAATCTCCTCAACTATAGAATGTAGCCTTCCCTAAAAATGTAGCCTTCCCTAAAAATAAGACAGTTTAAAATTCGAAAACATTAACTTTAAACCATTAAACTGTCAGATGAAAAAAAGTAGATTTACCGAGAGCCAGATAATCAAGGCCTTAAAAGAAAACGAGCATGGGCGCACCGTAGGTGATATAGCCCGTGAGCTTGGTATCGACAAGAGCACCATTTACTATTGGCGTAAGCGATACGGCGGCATGGAAACAAGCCAT
Source organism: Siansivirga zeaxanthinifaciens CC-SAMT-1 (assembly GCF_000941055.1). Taxonomy (GTDB): domain Bacteria; phylum Bacteroidota; class Bacteroidia; order Flavobacteriales; family Flavobacteriaceae; genus Siansivirga; species Siansivirga zeaxanthinifaciens. The sequence goes on from NZ_CP007202.1 coordinate 1,899, forward strand.
TTAAAGCGACTAAAGGAACTGGAGGAAGAGAACCGCAAGCTCAAGCAGATGTACGCAGATGCCAGCCTGGACAACCAAATGCTCAAGGACCTGCTGTCAAAAAAGTTCTAAGGCCTTCCGACAAGAAGCACAGGGCGGTTTATTTGATCAAGGAATATCAGGTTTCCATACAGAGGGCCTGCGGAGTTGTGGATTTAACCCGTTCGATGTGGTATTACCAAACCAAGCGTGATGACCGTGAGGTTATCGACAAACTCTCTGAACTGGCTACGGAACTTCCAACCAGGGGATTTGATGAGTATTATAAACGCATACGTCGTGAAGGCCATAGGTGGAACAGAAAACGTGTATTACGGGTATATCGGCAGATGAAGCTCAAACTGAGACGCAAGCACAAAAAACGCATCACGGGCAGGGCCAAACATCCTTTGGAGGCCCCAGAGTCATTGAACATGGTTTGGAGCATGGACTTTATGTCCGACATGCTTTCCGATGGGAGGAAGGTACGTATACTGAACATTATGGACGACTGTAACCGTGAGGTCCTTGCTGTCGACCCTGGGTTAAACTACCCAGCCAGAAAGCTGGTGGAGAACTTGGAACAATTGGAAGAAGAGATTGGCCTGCCACAAACCATCCGTTGTGACAATGGCCCAGAGTTTATATCCAAAACCTTAAATGCTTGGTGTAAACGCAAACGAATAGAAATAAGATTTACCCAACCAGGTAAACCCATGCAAAACGGATATATAGAACGATTGAATAGATTTTACAGAGAAGATGTATTGGATGCCTACTGGTTTAACGATTTGCACCAATTGAGAAAATTGAGCAATCAATGGATGGAAGATTATAACAACAACCATCCGCACCAATCACTGGGGAATAAATCTCCTAGAGAATATAAACCAAGATTCGGTGAAGAATTCTTCACCGAATCTGATGATATTAATGAAAATTTGCTGAATTTAGCTGTGTCTTAATTTGGGTAAGGCTACACTTGAGGGTACTTTCAAAAATGAGAATTTTAAATACAATGGGAAGATATTTTTAAGGATGTATAAAGAGAAAAAAAGTGAAATACTTAAGGAGAATATTTGTATCAAAATGTTTTAATATAATAATTACTTTCTATTTTCATTACCATGTTGTGAATCAACAATAAAATAATATCTCCATATTTGAACTCCCCATACTATCGTATACATATCACTTTAAATTAAGACTTTAAGGATGTTTATTTTAATATTCGATACCATTTACATAAACGGGAATAACATCAATAATTGGCGCAATCTCAAATCCCAAAAAGCCGTTAATATCTTCATAAGTTACTAAGTCGTTGTAAACCTTTAAATATTGATCCGATAATGGTTTAAATGACCAATGCCATTTTTCCTCATTGTAACCAGTCCTACCATTTTCTTTTGAAGTGTAAGGTTGGAAAAATCCAAATTTATGAGCATTTTTACTAAGCCAATCATACTCTTTTTTACCTTTTCCCATAGCGAAATAAGAATTATTCAAATTATTTATATCAATATCAGTACCCCAATGATGTCTTGAAGTACTTGGCATTGAACTATATTTTAAAATAAGTAGTGCATTTTTAATGCTATCAGGCATATTATTTTGTCTCCATTTTCTTTCCCAAATTCGTTTTTGTTCGGTAAAATTACGGGTACCAGAAACTATTTTAAAAGAGATACCGTCTTTCTTTGCTGCAGTCGCCATATTTACAAAAGAATCTAATACTACTTTTTGAATGTAGACATTTTTAAAGCTATAGTTTGAAGGTACCTTTACGAATGCAGTATCTTTTCTATAATTGAATTTACCCAATAATTTAAATCTTTCGATACACTTTACTAAAGGTACCTCTGGTGTAGTGCTTAGATTATTAACTTTAGTCTTATTCTCAACTATTGCATTATCCTTCTTCTTACAAGAAGAAACTATAACAATTAAAAAAAAGTATATTAAAATCCTAAGTTGCGACATTTAATTTAATTTTACACAAAATTCAGAAAAGATCCAACCATCTATTTCTTTAAGATAATACCAGTTGCTATAACTTATTTCAACATCTATTTTTTTAACTCGAACCTTATTGATTGTTTTATCCATATTCACTACTTCTGCAGAATAAGTATAATCATCAATACTCTGTACGTTATTTAATTTGAAATTCTTTGGTTTTTCAACCTTCTCTTCACTTTGAATATCTTTAAGAATCATTTTTTTGTTTAATAAGTATATTGGTTTTTCAGATTTATACTCCTCAGAAACAGTGTAAAATTCGTTTTCTGAAACTTTACCAATAACACTTCCATTTATAGGTTCTTTACGAATGTTAATATTATTTTTACCATCTTTTATTCTAATATTGAAGACATTAAATGTATTCTGATTTGAAGTAATATCTTTAACATTCTCCTTATCAACTAACTTATTTTTATCAATGTATTCTTTCTCCCATTCATTTTTAATATCATCTACTGTCATTTCTTGAGTTACAGAATTCTTGGATGTTAAAATGAAAAATACCGCCGCCGATATTATTAATATACTTGCAATAACAACAGGCAAAACCCATTTTCTTTTGGTTTTTTTAGAAGCGCTGGCAACTGGTTTTGGTTTTTCTTGAGTGTCTCCATTTATTTCTGCACTAACAACATCTTCATCTCTTGATTCAATAGCATCAATTTTAGAATTTGTTTTTATTTTTTTTTCAATATTTCGACTTTCAGTTTTTCCTTTTTGAATCTCAATTTTTTTCTTCTTTTCTTCTTTCTTTTTTTTATTGGTTATAAATGAGAGAATTTCATCTTTTCTGAAAGTGGAATCGAACAAAACGTTATAAAACCCGACCAAATTTATAATATCACCATATGACAGCTTTGATTCGCTTACAACACCCCTCTCGCCTTGAAGCCTATATTCAACAGTCTTTGAATTAATCATTTTGGTAAGCAAAGAAATATCTGTCTCCAAGTAAAGTAATTCACTAGTCCCTTCTTGATAGTTAATGTTTTTACCTATGTCCATTGTTTCGTCATCATCAAAAAGAAAGGTTATCTTTCCGTCCTTTAGAGCATTAACTTTAAATTCATTCCCACTCAAATTAATTTGCAATAAACGTATTTTTAAAATAAAAATATCTTGCTCTGATTTTTTTCTATAAATTAAACTTAAGTATAAACTAAAATTACTTCTCTGTAATCTGGCAGTCAAGTTCTCTAATTCGGTATTGAACGAGCTTATGCCTGCTTGATTATCAGCCAAATCAGTAAGTGTCTTGTTATCTAAACTTAATGATTTTGATTCGTATTCTTCAACTTTTGTGAACTTATCAGTTCCATATTTATCAACAAATAAAGACTTTATTTCATCTTCTGTAACATTATAATCATCTCCCGACTTCACATCATTGTTATTTTCCCCATTTCCATCGATTAAACTTACTAAATAGTTGTTTATCTTATCTTTTGAGCTTTCAACCATATCTTCTCCAACATCAAATAAATCTCCATCTATATCTCCTTTATAATAAAAACGTAATTCATCATATTCTTCTTCAATCAAATTAAACTGTAAAATTGATTCATCATCTCCAATAAATTCATGAGTATTTCCCTCTTCATCAACAACATGAAGAAATTTCCACTGAGTATCAGGGTGAATTATTTTGCAAATTTCGAGGAGTTCTTCTTTACTAAGTTTACTGTATTTATTCATAATTACCTGTATTTTTTAATATTTAATCTTATCGTGGACTATTGAAATATTAAAGCATTTTAGTTTTTAAATTTGATAAATTATTTGTTTTTCGTTCTATAATTTTAAATGATTAATATTCTATTTTTTTTAAACAAAGCTTAAGTAGTGATATTTTACGTTTATGCCCAATTATAGATTGTCTACTCATCTTCCTAATTTAAGAATTTGATGTGTATTTTGCATTTCTAAATTTCTTTAACTTTATCTTAGAATAATGGTTTACATTACCTTAATGACTTTGTGTTTTTATTAACTTTATATAGTTGATATGCACTAATTGCGTTAATCATATTTCCGAATGCAACAGTTGAATTTAAGTTTTCCAATCCATTACTTAAATTAGTGTTCAAGTCATTAAAATTTGAATCTAACGTATGATTCAGAGAGTTAAAACCGTTAGAAATAGATTCTTCAATATTAATTAAGCCGTTCACAACCTCGTTAAGATTTTGGTTTATTTGATTTATACCTGCAACAACCTTTTCAAGCTGACTTTCTATGATAGTTAGTTTTTTAACAATATCTACTTTCATTGTTTTTAATTCCTCTTTTATATCAGTCAATGTTGTAGTTAGGTCTTTTTCAAACTTATTTTTGAAGATACCTAATTCATCAAATTCTTCATATAGTTCATAGAAAACCACATAGTTACCTTCCAAAAGTCCCACTAACATATTTAAAGAATAGTAGTAAACAATATTATAGCTATTAACTTGCTCAATAATTAATGTAGATAAGCTGTCTATAGTTTTAAATACTTTCACATCTTTATTAAGGGTTTCAACAGTCTTAATTATTTGTTGATGTTTTATATTTAAAAAATTATGAATTTTTAAAAAGTCCAAGACATATCTTTTATCCGCCTCCACAATCTTATTTTGATTAGATATAATTAACTGTTTTATTTTACTTGGTCTTTCAACTAAATCTTCACTATTCCTTAAAGATGCCTCTTTAAATTTTTCTTGAACATATTCTGCTATATCATTAATATCAATGGTGGTATGAGATTCATTAATTATCTTAATTAATTCTTTAAATCGTTTTTCTTCTAGTTCATCAACATGATTATCTGAATTTATTAAGTCTTCAGAAATTTTCATTAATAATTCCTTAACCAGATTAACTGTTTTTTTATTGGCGTGATTTGTTAGAAATCCAACAGAATTAAAATTATTTTGAGGGATAATACTTGATCTCGTAATTGATAAAAATTGCGATTTCTTATCATCACTTAAACTTTTCCATTGACCTATAAATCTTGTATAATTTATGCCATTATCAAATTTAATTTCATTAATCATATCATTAATACATGTTACAAATAATGTTTCGTATTCAAAGTTTTTATAGTCGAAATAAAAATGATAAAGAAGAAATCCTAAATCATTTTTTAAAAGTTTTGTAAAAGCTAAAGTTGAAGAACTAGGCAATTCTTTATCAATTTGGGCAAATAACTCTTTTAAAATCCCACTATATTGATTTATTAAAACAGCTATTTTAGTTGTTGTTGGTATCAATTTTCTTCTGTATTAATTTATGTATTGGTTTAATAAAAGAATTAAAACTTATTTTTCTTAAGGTTTCGCTTTTGTTTATTAAACTAGCGAAATAAGGTCCTATTTGATAATAAAATTTAACAAAATTAAAACCAGCCTTGCTATTCAGTAAATACCTATCCCTATAAAGTCTGAAATCATTGACAATAGGATGATCTGGATCGTTCATAGTGGCTGTCACTACAAAACATTGACTAGAACTTTTAGTTTCTTTAGTCTCTTTTTGTTCTTTAGTCTCTTTTTTTGCTTTATCTTTTTTATTTTTGTTTTCTTTAATTTTCTGAAAGTCAATTCTTTTCTTTTTCTCCTTTTCCAAAAATGAGATAAGTTCATCTTTCATGAATGTATTATCAAATAATGCATTATAAAATCCAATTAAGTTAATTTTATCAGTAAATGTTAATTTTGTCTCAGTTAAAATATTATCTGTATTCTCAACTCTTAATTTAATCTTCTTTGAATTAATAATTTTAATTAATAAATAAATATCTGTTTGCAAATAAAGTTCCCCTATTTTATGCTTTATTACTTTATCAACTTTAATTGTTTCGTTATCCTCAAAAAGGAAGATTATAGCTTCTGGTGTTGGTTCAACATGACCTATCATTAGAATAAAAATATCTTCGTTAGATTTTTTTTTATAAATCATATGGACGTCAGACACATAATTTTCATAGTCTAATATTATTATTCTTGAACAGTATTTTTGTGATTTTGTAAACTCATCTCTTTCTCCACCATGTAAAAAAAATGATTTTATTTCCTCTTCCTTAGAATTCGAAAGCTCCTCTAACGAGTTCTTATTTTCAGTATCTTGACTTTTATTAATTAAGCTATGAAGATAATTATCTATCTTATCTTCAGAAAATTTCAATGTCTCTTCTCCAATTTCAAATAGTTTTCCATCAGCATAGTGTTTATAAAATCTTAATTCGTCATATTCACTTCTATGAATGTTAAATTGCATCATTGAACCGTCATTTCCCAAAAACTCATAGCAGTCATCGGAGCCCTTACCGTCATTATCTAGTACTTGATGAAATTCCCACTCGGCATCAGGATGAATTATTTTGCAAATTTCAAGAAATTCTAATTTATTAAGTTTACTGTATTTATTCACTCTCTTTTCAAAAATGTTGCTAATATTAATACTTTTGCTTTAGTTCCTTTTTTTTCAGTGGGTCCTTGACCCGAGTTGTTACAAATTATTTTTTATTTAATTATCTCCATTTTAAAACTATTTAAAAATCAGTAGTTTTCTTATTTTGTGTAATTCAGTTAGTTTAATTTTTAACAACTTTGCGGCAACCCGAAGGTGGCGATTTCGGTGTGATTCATTTTCAACCAAGTAGAACCCTTAATAGAAGCTTAAAACTTTATATACCAATGAACTGCCACTTTTGATTAGGTGCTGTTATGGGTTGGTTTTATTATTTCAGATTAAGGTTCCTCGACTAACTCTTATAAAATATTCAGTATATTTTCCATTTCAAATAGCGTGTTTTGAAATAAAACTTGGACTACTGCTTAAAAAATGAAAGTCGGAGGATTTGAAAGGTTCTTTTACTTTTCCACTTCGAACTACGTATCTTATTTACTAAACTAAATTACTTTGTTTCATATAGAAATCTTTAAGTTAAACTTTATTTACTTTTCTTTGCACCTGTACCAAAGTGTAAAGGGCAAAGTTTTCCAGCTGAATATGCTTCAAGCAAAGCCCGTTGGCGAATGTCATCAACTTCTAAATATTTAAATTTATGTATGCCTCGCATATTGATTTTATTTGGCTTCAAATATTTTTCATAAAAAACTCCGGTGCATGATATGTGATTATACAACCTTTGATTAAGCCCTTTTTTACCACTCGGCGTATTTCCAACATGTAACACTTCATTTTTTTCAGAATAAATTATATAAACCCCATGATTATCAGTTACATTAACCTTTCCTTTTAAAGGAAAAATGTGGTAATTACTCGAAATTAATTCTTCAAATAAAGCCTTAATAATTTCTGATTCTTTCAAATTTCTGAGAGTTTTTATTGTGTAAATTGTTTTTAACTAAAATAAAGAAGAGTTCTCCTGGAATAGTGAACTCTTCGATTAAATCAAATGTCAAAAATGATGATGTATAAATAACATTATTAACCGTCTATTCTATTAACATTCCAACCTGGATGCATTGATAATGCTTGTCTTTTTGCGTCTTGTTGATTTTGAGCATGAACACCAATTTTCATTGCCGTTTGTCCTTGCTTTGTAAGTGTTACTACAAATTGTTTCATTTTATATTAGTTTAAAATAATTGATATACTTGTAGAGCTTTTCGGTTTTCCCCGTTTTTTTTAGCGGGTTCTGGTCTCCACATTTCTATTTTGATTTGGATTTTTTAACTTTAATTATAATTTTATTGATAATAACATCTTCCAAGCTTCGTACAAGTTGTTGGATGAGCACAAGAGGAAGCGGAAGGTCTTACACATTTAACACCGGGAGGTGGGTTAACCATTTTTATACTCTCATTTTTTTTAAGTTTTTTAACTTTAGTTATCATATTATAAATATTAAAATTAGACTTACTCATAAGGCTTTTCAGATTACGCCCCGTTTTTTTTTAAGTGGTCTCTGGTCTCCACTTTTTTTATTTTAATTTGCTTTTATCACTTCCAACTAAAGTTCCTCAAATACTATATTCATAATGTCTTCTTTTTCTACTCTTGGGCCCACATCACTGTTCCAAGTGGTTTTTATGATGACTTTAGCGGTATCGCCTACCATTTCGTTATCAAAAAATATGTTTTGCTTGGGCTCATAGGTATATTTGCTGTAAGTACCTAAAAGGGTGTTAGAGTATGGACAGTCCAAACATTGGTTTGGATTGATGGAGTACCCCACAATGTTTAACGGTGGGTAAATCTCGGCCATATCCTCCAAGGTATAAGAGATATTGCCAATTGGAATGGGATTATAAAAATCACCAGAGGTAAAATACCCCAAGTATGAATATACAGGCACCGTAAATTGGATGTTGTCTATCCACACCCAATAATCAGAATCAAAGGCTACTTCTATTAAGGGCACACCATTTATCACGTAATGGTCGTTGAGCGCATCCAGCTCTCCTTTAATGGAAAAATAATTGATGCCCATATGATACACGTGCCAATAGCCGTTATTATCCAAATAGGCATAAGGCTGTGAGTCTTGCATTATCCAATAATTACCATCACAGTTGCCATCCAAACACGGGTAAGGTTTATCTGGAATTTCTTGTGAACATCCAAAAATTATAAGGATGCAAATAATAGTAAATGGGGCCTTGAACATACTTGCTTATATATTGTTTTTAAAATTAAATAAAAAAACAACACAAATTCCAAACAATACATAAAAACGACTTATATTGTCGCATTAAATTAAAAAAAATGAAACAAACCGAACGTATAAGGCATTTACAAGTACTATTGTCTGGCAATAAACATACCTACGAAACATTGTTAGACTATTTTAAAAAGAAAAAGGTTGCTATTGGACTCAGGCAACTCCAGAGGGATATTAAGGACCTTGAGCTGTTTCTAGGTAAGGATGAACGGTTAATTAAAAGCAGAGGGATGGGTAATGTGCTTAAACTGGAAATAAAAAAAATAAAAGGCCATAATGAGCAATTCAATATAGAAGAATCCATTTTCAAAACACCCACGAACATTGAGGACATAGAAAAACTGCTATCTTTTTTCAGTCGTGCCATAGCAAAAAAGTCGGCCGTACGAATTGGTAAACTGAAGAATGATGCAACTTCGTTCAATGCCGATTTAAAAGACATTTCATTTACCTTATTACCGTTTAATATCATCCATCACAGAGAGGATTATTATTTGGGCTGCTACATCCATAAAACCAAGCAATACAGTATTTTCGAAATCAAACAGTTGGCCGAATACAAAATGTCTCGCAAGCTTAAGCAATATGATTACGACGAGTTAGTATTGGGTTACAGGAACTTTGCTAAGGGGATTTTTGGTGTAACCAAAAATATTGATGACAACATCTACAGTATTAAATTAGAGTTTTCATCCGTATTGGGCGCCTATATCGAAAACTTTGTATGGCACCACTCACAAAAAATTAAACATAAGGATAATACCGTAGTTATGACCATGAAATGTGGTATCAACAGAGAACTGGTTGGTTGGATTTTCAGTTGGATGTATAATGTTAGGATTATTGAACCTCCTGAACTTAAAGCTTATTACAATAAGACTATTAAGGAAATTCAGCAAATCAATAAAAAAGACATGTTGTTGTACAGAAATATTTTTGTTGAAAAACAATGATATTCTTAAAGATGCATCAAGTTTATTTTATTTTACAGTAGTATCCTCTGTATTGGTTAACGCCTCAACAACAATCCAGCAGCCACTCCAATTCCTCCTGCCGCCATATTCTTAATCTGTTGGTTTGATTTATCCTTTTTTAGTACCTGGTTCTTTTGTTTTAAAGTCTCGATGTCCTCTTTTAGTCTCCCTATCTCTTCTGACTGCTCCGAATTAATAGCTTTTTGCTCTTTTAACTGATAGGTCAAGTCATCTTTTGCCCTTATGGCATCCAATGCTCTTTCCTGTTCCATTTTAACCCTGTAATCGGCATTTTCTAAATGAACCTTGAGCTTATCGTTCTTCTTGATTTCTAAACGAAGATTCTCTGCTAGTTTCTCCTCCTTTGGTGTTATCCTTCCAATATACTCATATTGGTCCTTAAAGCACATTACCAGATTGTACATCAGCTCCGATAACGACACATTGTACTTCTCCGCCATACGTCTGAGCATAATCTTCTCATCTGGTGCTACTTTTAAACTAAGAGTCAAGTTTCTGAATTTTGTTACTTCCGTTTCCATGTCTTTTTGTATTAAATTAACGAGGTATACCTATGAAATCTACCTCAGGTATACCTGAGGTAGACCTCTACTTCTTTATTTTTAATGCCCATTTCAAGGCATTTTCAATACGAATATAATCATTTTATTTACATTTTATTGTTTTTTTATTGTTTTTTATTACATTTGTGTAAAGTTTAACTTATGAAAGACGATATTACTTTTAAAAACAACCTTTTAGACCAGCGTTATACCATGCCAAAACATCTTGGCATCAGCTCCCGTATGGTGACTTATTGGAAGACGAAGCACATTCTTCCTTTTTTTCAGGCACATAAAAACGGACGCATGAATGTTCCTCAAGCGGTTTGGCTTTATTTAATCCAAGAGCTAAGTGAATTTGGAATTAATACCACCAAACTTGCAGAATTAGCTTATTTGGTATGGCAGGTACCTCGTGAGCAAGGCTACTTTAAGCAAAAACTCGAGAAAGCCATTTCATATCTGGAAAGACAAAACGATTCTGATACTGATGAGGTTTTAAAAACTTATAAGAGAACTATCAAAAACCGTTTATTGTTAGATACTCTAAGTCAGGAAATCAATCCTTTTGTTGATGCTATAGTGGATAGTATTTTGATTGACAAAAATCCATTATCCTTTTACTACTTCCCTAAAAGCGGTGAATGTTATGTTAGGGATGGCAATGCCCTTATCAGTGAAAAGCTTATTGGTATGATTAAAGATGAAGCTTATCTGTGTATTCCGCTTATGGGGTTTGTTAAGAGTATTGTGAGCGTGGAATTTGAATATGTTAAAAGGGACCTTGATTATCTGTCCCAGGTGGAAAACCAGATACGGGAGATCATTATGTTCAGATCCCCTAAATATATCGAGCTGCTTGTTGATAATAATTCCATCAAACCGCTTATCATTAGGGAGGACCATAAAAAAGCGGAGCAATTGGCAAATTTCTTTATAAATAATAAGCTGCCAAAAAAAGCAAGACTCCTAATTGAGCCCAGGGCCCAAGGCAACTATAAACTGACCATATTGACAAAAACAAACAAATGATAAATATGAAAGCACAAGTATCACTGTATCGGTCCCTGAGATTCCAGCCCGAGATAACATTAGCTCGTTATGGACCAAAGGGATGCTTATACTTTAGAGAAGGATACATTAACCCACCAGAAAAGAGAAGCTATAAAGAGACAGCTTCAATTGATTTGTGAAAAAGAAGATAATATAGATGAAATTTTAAATGCACTAGAGACCTATTGCCTTATAGTATTGAACACCATTAAATAGTTGCACATGAACACACTTGAAAAATTTAAACAATTTGCTCCAAAGCAGCATTTACTGGGTCACAGTAAAAATGCTATAATTTATACCCGTGTATCCACAAAGGAGCAAGCGGACACCAATACATCGCTTGAAACCCAGAAAAAGTATTGTGAGCACTATGCCAAGTCCAATGGGTATAACATCGTAGGGTATTTTGGTGGGACTTACGAATCTGCCAAGAGCGATGAACGTAAAGAGTTCAAGAGGATGCTCAAGCATGTCAGGCAGAGTGGTTCGGTAGGCTATATCATTGTGTACTCCTACGACAGGTTCTCCAGAACTGGCAGCAGCGCCGCTCATATATCGCAGGAGCTATTTGAAAGGGGCATACAGGTAAAGGCGGTCACACAGGAAGTGGATACGACTTCCGCGGCGGGAAAGTTCCAGCAAAACATGTTCTTTATGTTCAGTCAATTCGACAACGAACTGAGAAGGGATAAAACCATTACGGCTATGACCGATCTTTTACGTAAAGGGTACTGGTTATGGAGCCCGCCAATAGGCTATGTCAATAAAAAGAAATACCATAAGGCTGTAGACTGGGAAATCGTGCCTTCCAAGAAAGGAAAACTGCTTAAAAAAGCGTTCGCATGGAAGACAAAAGGTATATATACCAATGTGGAGATCATTGATAAGCTCAAAGGTTTGGGAATGGCAATCAACGAGCGTAGGCTCAGTGAGGTATTCAAAAATCCGTTCTACTGCGGTGTACTTATCAGTAAAATGGTTCCTGGTGAAATTATTGAAGGTAGACATGAGCCTCTTGTCTCTAAAGAAAATTTTCTGAAAATCAATTCCGTAGAGACTCATCATCCTAAACACCATAAATCGGAAAATGACAAGCTTCCGTTAAAGCAATTTATTTATTGTGAACGTTGTAAACTTCCCCTAACAGGTTATCTTGTTAAGAAAAAGGGGCTTTATTATTATAAATGTAGAACTAAGGGATGTTCGTGTAATAAATCAGCAAAGGCTTTACATAAATCCTTTGAGGATAATTTGAATCTATATCAAGTAGATCCAAAATACAATGCTATTATCAAAGAGGTCATGGCTTACTCCTATGATAACATCACAAAGGAGATAAGACAGCAGAGTGTAGCTATTAAGAAAAAGATTACCGAACTAAACGATAAAATAGAATCGGTAGAGGAACGCTTTGCGCTTGGTGAGATTGATTCCGATATATACAAAAAATTTAAGGATAAATATGATGGCCAAAGAGTGGAACTACAATCCAAAATGGAGAATCCAGCTATTAATAGTTCGAACCTTGAGAAGGCTATCGAAAAAGCACTTGAATTATCCGCTTCGCTCCAGTATATATGGGTAAATGGCGATCTGAAACAAAAACAAAGACTCCAAAATTTAGTGTTTCCTGGTGGTTTGGGTTATGATAAGTCAAATGATAGAGTTCGAACCCCAAAGGTAAACGCTATTTTTTCTGCAATACACTCATTATCAGGCAAAATAGAAAGAATAAAAAAAGGAGAACCGATTCCTGTGAATCAATTCTCCGATTTGGTGACCGCGAAGGGATTCGAACCCCCAACCCTCAGAGCCGAAATCTGATATTCTATCCAATTGAACTACGCAGCCAAATTTCCGCGCAAGCAGAAATTATATTAATTTAAGATAATTTAGCCTTTACGATATTAGAAATGGTTTTACCATCTGCTTTTCCAGCAACTTGTTGGGTTACAACGCCCATAACTTTACCCATATCTTTCATGCCTTCTGCGCCGGTTTGAGCAATAACCGTTTCTACAATCTTTTCTACCTCTTCATCAGATAAAGCTTCAGGTAAAAACTGACTAATAACCTCAGCTTCTGCTAATTCTGGAGCAGCTAAATCTTCACGACCTTGCTCTATATATATTGCCGCACTATCTTTTCGTTGTTTTACTAACTTTTGAAGCATTTTAAGCTCTTGTTCTTCACTTAATTCGCCTTGTGCACCTCCTTCTGTTTGTGCTAATAAAATAGCTGATTTTACGGCTCTTAAAGCTGTTAAAGCGGTGGTGTCTTTTGCTTTCATCGCATCTTTTAAAGCAGACATGATATTTTGTTGTAAACTCATAATGGTATTTTTATTAGAGGTGCGAAGATATAAAAAAGTAAGCAGTCTTCAATCTATAGTTTTAAGTTAAAATATATTAGATTCCTAGTTTTGCAGAAATTAAAAACCCGAAAAGCTGAGGGAAACTTTTCGGGTTCATAACTAAGTTAGGTAAGTATATTTTTAATCGACGTTATCGTGTAAAAACGAATTATTACTTCTTAATTTAATATCATCGTTATCATCTAAACCAATACTGGTTCTAGACATATTTGTTTCAGAAGAATGTCTTGCTTCATCTAAATGCACCCCCTGACGCTTGTAAGCTGGTACTTTTTCGATATCGTCAATTTTTGCATTATTGAATTTATAGTTGAAGTCTTTCATTTTACGTCTGCGTTCTTCAGCACGTTCTTTAAGCATTAAAGAAATTGGTGAATTCATAGGATCAATCTCTTCAATAACCTCTTCTTTGGCTTCTTCTTTTATAACTTTCTTTTCAAAAACTATATCTTCTTCAATTTCAAATCCAAATTCTTTTAACTCTTGTTTCTTTTGTTTTGTGGCTGTATTATCATCTTCAGCTTCAAAATAATCTTCTAGAGCGTATCTAATATCTCCAGATTCGTTTGTTTCGGTAACAGGAATTAATTCAACATAATCATTCACAGAAATATTTTTGATATCCTCATCTAAATGATGATACGTCTTTTCTTCCGCTTTCTTTTCAACTTCTGGTTCTTTAACTTCTTCTTTTTTAGAAGTAGGCAAAGGCATATCAAACGTTAATGTGATTTGTTGCTCTTCTTCAACCTCAACCTTTTCAATTTTAGACATGGTTGTTACTGGCTTAATTACAAAATCGTCCTGCTCCTGAAAATTATATTTAACCTCTTCGTAAGACACATTTATATTTTTAATGGCCTGTGTGGTTGGAATTAAATTTGAAGCATTTGTTTCCTGTTGGGCTTCTTCTTCTTTATTGTTTTTTTTCTGAAAAACCGAAGGTGCTTCTTCTTCTACATCAAAATCTAAAGTATGACGTACAACTTTTTCTTTTTCTTCTTTTAATTCTATTACTGGTGCAATAATTACAGGCTCTTTTTCTTTGTTTGAAGCTTCTATAGCATCACTAAGCGTATGAACTACTTTTTTAGTTTCGGTATTAGAAATTTCATCTTGTTGTTCGATATTAAAACCAGTTGCAATAATTGTTACTGCGATTGATTCTTCCAGACTTTCATCTTCACCAACACCCATAATAATGTTTGCTCCATGTCCGGCTTCACTTTGAATATGATCATTAATTTCTCCAATCTCATCAATCGTAATTTCATGAGAACCAGACACAATTAATAACAATACATTTTTAGCTCCTGTAATTTTATTATCATTTAACAAAGGAGAATCTAATGCTTTTGTAATGGCTTCTTTGGCTCTATTTTGACCCGATGCTAAGGCAGACCCCATAATAGCTGTACCGCTATTACTTAATACTGTTTTGGCATCACGTAAATCGATGTTTTGTGTATAATGGTGTGTAATTACTTCGGCTATACCACGAGCAGCTGTAGATAGCACTTCATCGGCTTTAGAGAATCCTGCTTTAAAGCCAAGATTTCCATAAACTTCACGAAGTTTGTTATTATTAATTACAATTAAAGAATCTACCACATCTCTTAGGTTTTCTATACCTCGTTGTGCTTGTTCAATTCGCATTTTACCTTCAAACTGAAAAGGCATTGTTACAATACCAACCGTTAAAATGTCTAAATCTTTAGCCATTTTAGCAATAATAGGTGCCGCTCCAGTTCCGGTACCACCACCCATTCCTGCAGTAATAAAAACCATTTTTGTGTTAGAATCTAACATGGTTGAAATGTCTTCGAAACTTTCAACCGCAGATTGCTCTCCTACTTCTGGATTTGCCCCAGCCCCTAAGCCTTCTGTTAGGTTTAATCCTAACTGAATTTTATTAGGCACTCCACTATTTTGAAGGGCTTGTGCATCTGTATTACAGATATAAAAATCGACTCCTTTTATACCTTGTTGGAACATGTGGTTTATAGCATTGCTACCACCACCGCCAACACCAATAACTTTAATAACATTTGATTGGTTTTTTGGTAAATCAAATGCGATACTTGCGAATTCTTTTTTGCTGCTCATAAATTCTGTTTTACTGGTATTACTAATTTTTTATTTTAATTCAATGGTTTTTATCTACTCTGCGTTATCTAAAAAATCTTTGACACGCTCTGTTAATTTGTCTAAAAACGTACGACGAGGTTCGGGCGCTTTATGTATAATTTCTGGTTCTTCTTTAATTTCAGTATCATCAACCGGTGTTTCAGGCTCTACCGTTTGTTGTTGTTCTACCTTTTTGCGTTCGTTACGTTTTAATCCGTCTAAAACTAAACCAACGGCTGTTGCATAAAGCGGGCTCGTAATATCATCGTCACTATCGCCTGCCAAATGCTCGTTTGGATAACCTATTCTGGTATCCATGCCTGTTATGTATTCAACTAATTGTTTTAGGTGCTTTAACTGACTACCGCCACCTGTTAAAACAATACCGCCAATTAATTTTTTCTTTTGCTCTTCGTGACCGTAATTTTTAATTTCTACATATACCTGCTCGATAATTTCTACAACACGAGCATGTATAATTTTAGAAAGGTTTTTAAGCGTTATTTCTTTAGGTTCTCTACCTCGTAAGCCTGGTATTGAAACAATTTCGTTGTCTTTATTTTCTCCTGGCCATGCCGAACCAAACTTAATTTTTAATAATTCTGCTTGTTTTTCAATTATAGAACAACCTTCTTTAATATCTTCGGTTATAACATTACCACCAAAAGGAATTACGGCGGTATGACGGATGATGCCATCTCTAAAAATGGCCAAATCTGTGGTACCACCTCCTATATCAATTAATGCAACACCGGCTTCTTTTTCTTCCTGACTTAAAACGGCATTGGCCGATGCTAAAGGCTCTAGAGTGATGCCTTCTAAATTTAAACCCGAACTTTGTACGCATCTACCAATATTTCTAATAGAAGATACTTGCCCAACAACCACATGAAAATTAGCCTCTAATCGACCGCCATACATTCCAATGGGTTCTTTAATTTCGGCTTGTCCATCTACTTTATATTCTTGTGGCAGTACATGTATAATTTCCTCTCCAGGAAGCATTACTAATTTATGTACCTGATTTATTAAGCGATCGATGTCGTCTTCGTCTATTACCGTATCGGAGTTTGACCTTGTAATGTAATCACTGTGTTGTAAGCTTCTTATGTGTTGTCCTGCAATACCAACAGTAACATCTTCAATTTTAATGTCGGATGCAGCTTCAGCTTCTTGAATGGCTTGTTGAATCGATTGAATGGTTTGTGTAATGTTATTTACCACCCCACGGTGCACCCCTAAACTTTTAGATTTACCAATACCTAAAATTTCAACTTTGCCGTATTCGTTTTTACGACCAATCATTGCCACAATTTTTGTGGTTCCTATGTCTAATCCTACTGCTAAATTATGCTCCATTGCTTATATTTTGGTACACACTACTTGGTTGTCAAACTGTAAATTAACTTTACTGTAATTATCCAGCGTTTTGTCTTTTAATTTTTTTTGATAAAACGCTTTTAGGTTATTTATTTTTTTGTCTAAAAATTCTACATCTCCTAATTGCACTAAAAAATGACATTGTCTTAATTTTAAATAAATAACATGATCCATACCCTGATAAATCTCTATTACATGTTTTTTTAAAAACGCATCATTTTTAATTTTTTTTGCAACTATGTAGATACTTTTTAAATTATTTTTTTCAACATAACCAGTAACTAAAGGCACTCTTGCAGAATAATTGGTAGATAACGGCATATAAAAACCATCTTCATCAATGTAATATGATGCATTTGTACTTACTCTCGCAATAGGCTTTTTTTGTTCAACTTCGGCATTAAGTGTTCCATTTACAGACAAATACACTTCTGCTGATTTTATCATGGGGTTAGAATTTAGGGCGTTTTCTAACTCATTCAAATCTAAAGTTTCTTTAGCAACATTTTCAACACCTCCAAAACTTTGTATTAACAATTTACTAACATTCTCGCTAGTTATAAACAGATTATTATCCCCAAGAAAATTAACATTGGGCTTGGATACTTTTCGAGCACTATTTTTCTTAGATGCAAAAGCATATAAGAACACCACAAGTGCCAATAAAAAAAACATCTTTATATACGACCAGTTAATTCGCAACGCTAAATTCTTTTTTAATATGTTTAACTTCTTCTCCTATATCTCCTGCCCCAATAGTTAAAACTATTCGAGCATCACTTTCGCGTATTTTTTGTATCAAATCGGTTTTTAAAACCAACTGTTTATTGGCGTTTTCTATTTTATCTAACAGCCATTGCGAGGTAACACCTTCTATTGGTAACTCTCTCGCTGGATAAATATCTAAAAGTAAAACGGCATCAAACTGCGATAAGCTTTTAGCAAAATCATCTACAAAATCTCGAGTTCTACTGAATAAATGCGGCTGAAAAATAGCCAACACTTTCTTGCCAGGATACATTTCCCGAACCGCCTGATGCACGGCATTAATTTCTTCTGGATGATGTGCATAATCATCGATAAACACAAAATCTTCCGTTTTAATCTGATAAGTAAAACGGCGCTTAACACCTTTGTAAGATGCTAAAGCTTTGGCGAGCTGCTGGTAAGGGCAACCATATTCTACAGCCATCGCCAAGGCTATTAAAGCATTCGACAAATTATGTCTGCCAGGTAGGTTAAATTGTAACTTTTCTAAAACTGTTGAAGGTGTTTTTACATCAAAAATGTAAGCACCATTTTCTATTTTTATATTTTGAACAGAATAATCTGAATCGTCTTCAATGCCAAAAGTAATTCCAGAAAGCGGCAAACCGTTTTTCACGAAAAGCTTACCTTCGGGCTTTACTTTCTTCGAAAAATCTTCGAAAGATTGAATTAAAGCGGAAGCATCGCCGTAAATATCCAAATGATCGGCATCCATAGAGGTGATACATGCGAGGTTTGGCGACAAGGTTAGAAATGATCTGTCAAACTCATCGGCTTCGACCACAGAAACTTCTGTGCCGTTTAAAATTAAATTGGAATTATAATTTTCACTTATACCTCCTAAAAATGCGGTTACAGGCATATTGCAAGCATTAAGTAAATGCCCTAAAATACTCGTCGTTGTGGTTTTACCATGGGTACCAGCTACTGCTAAACAAAATGTGTTTTCTGTAATAAAACCTAAAACTTTAGAACGCTTTAAAACATTAAAATTATTATCAATAAAATAATTTAATTCCGAATGATGTTTAGGAATTGCCGGCGTATAAACTACCAAGGTGGTTTCTTTATTTAAAAAGGCTTCTTCAATATTATTAATTGAATCTTCAAAATGAACTTTAACACCCAACGCCTCTAAGCCTTCTGTAATATCGGTTGGTGTTTTATCGTAACCCGCCACAGTTTTACCTTTAGCTACAAAATATCGTGCTAAAGCGCTCATGCCTATACCGCCAATACCTACAAAATAAACGCTATGTATTTTATTAATATCCATTAATTTGATTTAAGAAGTTTTTCAACCTCATCTACTATATCATTTGTTGCATTTACCAGTGCCAATTTTTTAATATTAGCACCTAATTCTTTTTGTTTATCGGGTGATGCTATTAATTTTGAAAACACATTTTCAAAATCGACATCTAATTCATTTTCATTAATAATTAAAGCTGCATTTTTATCTACAACTGCCATGGCATTTTTGGTTTGATGATCCTCGGCTACATTTGGCGATGGTATAAAAATCACGGGCTTTCCAACAATACATAATTCTGAAACCGAACTGGCTCCGGCGCGCGATATAACAATATCGGCAGCCGCATAAGCTAAGTCCATATTATTTAAAAACTCATGAACCTGTACGTTATTGGTGTTATTATAAATTTTATATTGTTGATAATACAACTTACCACACTGCCAAATAACCTGAACATTTTGAGTATCTAAAAAGTCTAATTCCTTTTCTATAAGCTCATTTACCCGACGTGCACCCAAGCTACCACCTAAAACGAGAAGGGTATATTTTCCATGTTTTAAATTGAAAAAGTTTTTAGCCTCCACCGTTTTATTATCCACTTCAAGCAAACCTTTTCTAACTGGATTTCCTGTTTTTATTATTTTATCTTTCGGAAAAAAGCGCTCTAAACCATCGTAAGCCACACAAATTTTCTGAACCTTTTTCGATAATAATTTGTTAGTAATTCCTGGATACGAATTTTGTTCCTGGATTAAACTAGGCACCTTACCTAAAGCTGCGGCATACAACAACGGGCCACTTGCATAACCACCGGTACCAATAACAACATCTGGGTTAAAGGATTTTACAATGTTTCTAGCAGTCCACAAACTGCTTAATAACTTAAAAGGAAACATAAGGTTTTTAGCTGTTAACTTACGTTGTAAACCAGCGATCCAAAGGCCTTTAATGGCATATCCTGCTTGTGGCACTTTTTCCATTTCCATTCTATCGTTAGCTCCAACAAATAAAAATTCGGCATCTGGAAAACGCGATTTCAACTCGTTCGCTATGGCAATTGCCGGATAAATATGTCCGCCAGTGCCACCGCCAGAAAGTATTATTTTATATGTTTTATTGTTTTTCATTAACTTTTTAA
Source organism: Siansivirga zeaxanthinifaciens CC-SAMT-1 (assembly GCF_000941055.1). Lineage (GTDB taxonomy): Bacteria > Bacteroidota > Bacteroidia > Flavobacteriales > Flavobacteriaceae > Siansivirga > Siansivirga zeaxanthinifaciens. The sequence goes on from NZ_CP007202.1 coordinate 22,253, forward strand.
GCTTTCTATATGGTTTCAGACAGAATTTCTAACGGATTCTCCTCAGCTAATTCTATGTCTTCTTGTTCTTTAATTTCTTCTCGTTTAGCACTCACGCTTAAAATAATTCCAATCGCTAAACAGGTCATCCAAATGGAAGTTCCACCACTACTTATAAGCGGCAGTGTTTGCCCTGTTACCGGAAATAATTCTACTGCTACGGCCATATTTATTAATGCCTGAAATATAATTGGCAGCCCTACACCCAGAGCCAATAGCTTACCAAAGAGCGTATCTGCTTTTTGAGAAACCAATACAATTCTAAACAGCAGCCACATGTACATTCCCATAATTATAACACCACCAATTAAACCGTATTCCTCAATGATGATGGCAAAAATGAAATCGGATGACGACTGTGGTAAAAAATTCTTTTGAATACTTTTTCCAGGACCTAAACCTCCCAAACCACCAGAAGCAATAGCTATTTTTGCTTTTTCTATTTGATAATCGGCTTCAGTAACTTCGGGATTTGAAAAATTCTCAATTCTACTCATCCAAGTATCAACTCGGTTAGGCATAGCGTCTGGAAATGCTTTAGCTATCAACACAAACATAGCAAATGCTAAAACCCCAGAACCTATAATTACAGCCAAGTAACGAATAGGATAGCCTCCTAAAAACACCAGCATAATAACCATTAAAAACATAATGGCCGATGTGGATAAATTCGCCGGTAATATTAATATGAGCACTAAAAATACGGGCATCCAAAGTGGTAAAATCGAACTTTTAAAAGTGATAACTTTATCTTCTACTTTAGACATATAACGTGCGACATACACCATTAAAACAACCGATGCTAAGGTTGATGTTTGAAAAGACATACCCACAATTGGTATCTGAATCCATCTACTAGCATTCGCACCATCAATGGTAGTACCCTGTAACATGGTAATTGCCAACAAGACCAAGGTTACAGGAATCATTATTAACGACAACCCTTTAAAATATCTGTAAGGAATTTTATGAACTCCATACATAATAGCAAATCCAAGAAAAAGGTGCACAAAATGTTTTATAAAAAATCCAAACGTATTTCCGTTATCGCCTTTATATGCCAAATTACTTGCTGCACTGTAAACAGGTAAAAACGAAAGAATAGCCATAAGCGCAACTATTGCCCAAATTAACCTATCGCCCTTTATGTTATTATACAGTGTTTGCATTTTGTTTTTATCTAATTTTTAAAGGTTTCTTACTGCTTCTTTAAATTGACGTCCGCGATCTTCGTAGTTCTCAAACAAATCAAAACTTGCGCAAGCAGGAGACAACAAAACATTATCGCCAGCTTCGGCTATTTTATAAGCAATTTTTACTGCTTCGCTCATAAATTGTGTTTCAACAATAATATCAACCATACCACCAAAAGCATTTAAAAGCTTTTCGTTATCGACACCTAAACAAATAATGGCTTTTACTTTTTCGTTTGCAAACGGGAATAACTCTTCGTAATTATTGCCTTTATCGACACCACCAACAATCCAAACCGTTGGAGCGCCCATACTTTCTAACGCATAATAAGTAGCATTTACATTTGTAGCTTTCGAGTCGTTTATATACTGCACTTTATTAATTTTAAGCACATGCTCTAAACGATGTTCTACCGCTTGAAAATTCTCAAGACTTTCTCTAATTGTTTGTTTTCTAATTTTAAGTAAATGCGCCACAGTAGAAGCTGCCATAGCATTTTTAACATTGTGTTTTCCTTCTAATGCGAGATCGTTTGTTGGCATAATTATTTTATTGTTATCTATTGTTATTATTATATTTTCATTTTCTAAATACGCACCATTTTCAACTTTTTTATTTAATGAAAACGGCAATAATGTTGATTTCACGGGGTGTGATTTTAACCAGCTTACCAAAACTTCATCATCGGCATCATATATTAAATAATCGTCCTTTGTTTGATTTTCGGCAATTCTAAATTTCGAAGCGATATAGTTTTCAAATTTGTAATCGTATCGATCTAAATGATCGGGCGATATATTTAAAATCACTGCGATATGCGGTTTAAAATCATAAATATCATCTAACTGAAAACTGCTAATTTCTAAAACATAATTTTCGTAATCATGTTCTAAAATTTGCTTCGCGAAACTGTCGCCAATATTCCCAGACAAGCCCACATGTAACGCTTGTTTTAAAATATGATGCGTTAATGTTGCTGTGGTTGTTTTACCATTGCTTCCTGTAATTCCCACAATGGTAGCTTCTGTAAACTGAGAAGCAAATTCAATTTCTGAAACCACAGGAATTCCCATAGTACGAATTTGTTTTACCAAAGGCGCCTTATCTGGAATGCCTGGACTTTTCATGATGATATCTGCATTTAAGATTTTAGCCTCAGTATGCGTTTCATCTTCCCATTCAATCTTATTATGTATAAGAACTTCTTTATATTTATCTTTAATTTTTCCCTTATCGGAAACAAAAACCTGAAACCCTACTTCCTTTCCTAAAAGCGCTGTACCAACACCACTTTCTCCACCTCCTAATATGACTAATCGCTGCTTTGTCATGTTATTTTTTCCCTATCGGATTTTCAAGGTTACTATAGAAACTATCGCTAACAAGATGCCTATAATCCAGAAGCGTGTCACTATTTTACTTTCGTGATATCCCGATTTTTGATAATGATGATGCAATGGTGACATCTTAAAAATGCGTCGCCCTTCACCGTATTTTTTCTTGGTATATTTAAACCAACTTACTTGTAATACTACCGATAAATTTTCGGCTAAAAAGATGCCACACAACACTGGAATTAACCATTCTTTCCTTACTGCAATAGCGATTACAGCTATTATTCCACCAATAGTTAAACTTCCTGTATCGCCCATAAATACTTGTGCCGGATAGGTATTGTACCAAAGAAATCCAACCAACGCCCCAACAAAAGCAGCGATATATATGGTTATCTCCTCGACTCTGGGTATATACATGATATTTAAGTATTCTGAAAACACGATATTACCAGAAATCCAGGCAAAAATCCCTAAGGTTAAAACGATAATGGCTGATGTTCCTGCCGCCAAACCATCGATACCATCGGTTAAATTAGCACCATTAGAAACTGCGGTAATTATGAATATGCTTACTATAATAAATACTATCCAAGCATATTTTTGAAAGTCAGGATTAATCCATGTAATTAAATCGGCATAATCAAATTCGTTTCCTTTAACAAACGGAATGGTTGTTTTTGTTGATTTCGCTTCTTCTTTAAACATTTTGGTTGGAGACACATTGGCATTTTCGGCAAGTAATTCCTGCTGCACCTCAATAGGTAACTTTTCTTTGATAGTTACATTTTGATTAAAATACAGGGTTGCTCCAACGATAATTCCCAAACCTACTTGCCCGAGTACTTTAAAACGTCCTTTTAATCCCTCTTTATCTTTTTTGAATTTTTTTATATAATCATCTATAAAGCCAATAATCCCCATCCAAATGGTTGTTATTACAAGAAGAATGATATAGACATTATCTAATTTAGCTAGTAAAAACACAGGAATTAAGGTTGCCAGAATGATAATAATTCCACCCATAGTTGGAGTACCTGCTTTTTCACTCTGTCCTGCAAGACCTAAATCTCGAATAGTTTCACCTACTTGTTGTTTTTGTAAAAAACGAATAATTCGTTTTCCGTAAATAGTAGAAATTAACAACGACAAAATCATGGCCAGTGCAGCTCTAAAGGTTAAAAACCCAAAAAGAGAAGCTCCAGGAAATTGGAATTGTTTTTCTAAATATTCAAATAGGTAATACAGCATCTTTTAGTTGTTGAAATTTGTTACTTTTCTAATTGTTTTAAATAATCACTTACAATTTTAAAATCATCAAAATCAAAGCGTTTTCCTCTAATTTCCTGATAGGTTTCATGCCCCTTACCAGCAATTAAAATAATATCGTTTGGTTGCGACATCTGACAGGCTGTTTTAATAGCTTGGGCTCTATCGACAATAGTTAATGTTTTTTTGAAATTTTGAGGCTCTACACCTTTTTCAACTTCACTTAAAATAACCTCGGGTTCTTCACTTCGTGGATTATCACTTGTAAAAATTACTTTGGTGCTTAAAGCAGAAGCTATGTGACCCATTTTAGGGCGTTTTGTTTTATCGCGGTCGCCACCACAGCCTACTACTGTAATTAAGGATTCGTTTTTGGTGCGAATACTATTTATGGTTTCTAACACATTTTTAAGTGCATCAGGTGTATGTGCATAATCAACAATAGCAGTGATTTTCTTGTTAGAGATTAAATACTGAAAACGCCCGCTTACACTTTCTAAATCGCTAATTAATCGTAAAACCTCTTCTTTTTCTAAGCCTAATAATTCTGCTGTAGCATAAATGGCTAAAACATTATAAGCATTGAAATTGCCAATTAATCTGGTCCAAACTTCAGCTTCATTAATCTTCAACAACAAACCGCCAAATTGATTTTCAAGAATTTGCGCATTATAATCGGCATAGGTTTTTAATGCGTAGGTTAGTTTTTTAGCTTTAGAATTCTGAAGCATAACCAAACCATTTTTATCATCGGCATTTACAAGTGCAAAAGCCTTATCAGATAAATTATCGAAAAACGACTTTTTAACATCTCGATATTCGGCAAAGGTTTTGTGGTAATCTAAGTGGTCATGCGATAAATTTGTAAACACGCCGCCTTCAAACTTTAAACCTGTGGTTCTGTGCTGATGAATGCCATGCGAACTCACCTCCATAAAACAGAACTCAACACCCGCATGATTCATTTCATTTAAATAGCGGTTGATGGTTAAGGAATCTGGTGTGGTATGAGTCGCTTTATACTCTTTATCATCAACCATGATTTTTACAGTAGATAACAACCCTACTTTAAATCCAGCTTTTTTAAATAATTGATACAACAAACTAGTAACAGTTGTTTTACCATTGGTTCCTGTAACACCTACTAACTTTAAATTTTCAGAAGGATTTTCATAAAAATTAGAAGCCATGTAAGCTAAAGCTTTATTAGAATTATCTACCACAACATAGGTAATACCATCGTGTAAAACTTCAGGTAATTTTTCACATATAACAGCAACAGCGCCTTGTTTAATAGCCACATCAATATACGAATGCCCATCAGACAACGTGCCTTTAATAGCTACAAAAGCATGACCATTAGCTACGTTTCGAGAGTCGAAATCGATCGCAGAGATTTCTACATTCGTATTTCCCGTAACCTCGACAATAGCCACCTTGTACAATATGTCTTTTAATAAACTCATGAAGCTGTTAAAACAATTACTTGGTTATTTTGCAATTTTATATTTTGTTCGATGGATTGCTTTTTTACAACCCCGTTTCCTTCTAATTTTACTTTAATTTTAACCTGCATATTCTCTAGTAAAGCCAGAGCATCCATTGCTGGTAAGCCCACTACATTAGGCATAATGGTTTTATAGGTTTGCGCTGCTTTGTAAAAGCCTTCAAATTCTTTTTGAACAGATGCTTGTTTTACCTCTAAGCTTTCAACTTCATCAACTATTGGGGTGTCTGTAAATATTTTTTGAGCAATTTTTTTAAACACAGGACCAGATACATCTGCACCGTAATAACCTACACTTTTATCTGGCTCATGAATTACCACAATACAGGAATACTTAGGGTTTTCGGCCGGAAAATAGCCAGCAAACGACGATATATAATTTAATTTTTCTTTGTTGCTATAATCTTTCTGGCAGGTTCCTGTTTTTCCAGCCATTGAAAAATTTTCTGAATACAAACGATGCCCTGTTCCAAATTTCTGTTCTACAACATTTTTAAGTAGTTGCTTAACTTTTACAACCGTTTCTTTAGAACAAATGCGCTCGTCTATAACCTCTTTTTCGAAAGGCTCAATAACGGCATCAAACTCTTTAACCTCCTTTAAAAAACGAGGTCTTACCATTTGTCCGTCGTTAGCAATAGCATTGTAAAAAGTTAATGTTTGTAAGGGTGTAAAAGACACACCATAGCCATAGGCCATCCATTGCAAAGCAATGCCACTCCAACGTCCATTTTTAATTCTTGGATCTGGAATAATTGGTTTGGGTTCGCCTATAATTGGCAAGCCTAAATCTTTATGCAGATTAAAATCGTAAAGTCTGTCGATAAATTTACTTGGGTTTTTACCATAAGCTTTATCGATAGCTTTTACAATTCCGGTATTTGATGACACCTCAAAAGCTTTGGCTAAAGTTATTTTACCATAGCCACCATGATGTGAATCTCTAACCGATTTTCCGTAGAATTTAACAACCCCATTTTCGGTATCTACAATATCAGTTGTATCGATTACCTTGTCTTCAAGACCAGCTGTAAGCGCCATTAATTTAAAAGTAGATCCCGATTCGTGAGATTCGCCTACAGCATAATTTAAACGTTCGTAATAGTAACCGTCACTATTTCTTCCTAAATTAGAAATGGCACGAATTTCACCCGTTTTGGTTTCCATCACCACCACACAACCATGATCGGCTTTATACTTTTCTAACTGCTCCAGAAGTGCGTGATGTGCAATATCTTGAATATTAACATCTATGGTTGTATATACATCGTAACCATCTTTAGGTTCAATTTCATTGGCATCACTTAAAGGTTTCCATTGCCCTTTACCAATAAGTTGTTTTTTACGTTGCCCATCGGTTCCCCGTAAATATTTAATTCCAAAAGCACCATCAATACCCGCTCTGGTTACATTTCCTTTTTCGTCGATACGCTCATAACCAATAGAACGCTGTGCAATGCCTCCCATAGGATGCTCTCGTTTGGTTGTCTGTTCTACAATTAAACCACCTTTATAGGCTCCTAATTCTAGTAAAGGGAAATTTCTAAAACGGATATATTGCGAATAGCCAATATTTCTAGCGAGCAAATAATATCTGTTTTTATTTGCTCTGGCCTTTCTTAATTCTTTTTGATAATAGCTTGAAGACCCATTTTTAAATTTAGCAAGCGAATCGCAAAGCGGAATTAAATATTTTTCGAAGTTTTTTGTTGAAGGCGCAAAAGCATCAATTCTAATATCGTACTTAGGAACAGAAGTAGCTAACAAATTACCATGTACAGAATACACATTACCACGATTAGCAGGAATAACTACGTTTTTAACAACGCGCTCGCTAGCCATGGCTTTATATTTTTCGCCTTGCAAAAACTGAATACTAAACAACTTGAAAACTACAGCAAGACCGAAGATGAACATACATCCTGCTATAAAATACAATCGGTTTAATATGTTTTTCTCACTTACTGCCAAAACCTAATTTCAATTTTGAGATTTAACTTTTATCTTTTTTGGTGGAATTGCAGAAGGCGCAATGCCTTTTTCTTCCATAATTTTTACAACACCCGATTCCATTTTCAGTTTCATCAATCTGGAGCGACCATCTATAAAAGCCGAACGCATTTCACTTACTTCATTTTTTAATCGAGCAATTTGATATACTTTTTTATCGGCGCTGTGCGAACTTGCAATCATAATTAGCGCCAAAACCGAAATAAAAATGATAAACCTCCAATTCTTAAACGAATCGTCGCTTACCAAAAAAGCCCCTCTTAATATTTTATAGATTCCTTTTTTCATTTACAGTTTTTCTGCAATGCGCAACTTGGCACTTCTTGCTCGACTATTACTATTAATTTCTTCTTTACTAGGCACAATTAAACCACCTACTTTCTTAAAAGGCACCTCGAAATTTCCATACATATCTCTAACGGGTTCACCTTCAAACAAACCATTTCTAATAAATCGTTTCACCAACCTATCTTCTAAAGAATGGTACGATATCATACTTAATCGTCCACCTGGCTTTAATACTTCTTGAGACTGAAGCAACAATTCCTTTAATGCTTCTATTTCCTGATTCACCTCTATACGGATTGCCTGATATATTTGAGCCAACACTTTATTTTCGTGGCGAGGTGGTAAAAACTTTTTCAAAACCGCCTTTAGTTGTTCGCTTGTAACTATAGGTGCTGCTGTTCTACTTTCAACTATTAAACGTGCCATTGCTGGTGCTGCTCTAAGCTCGCCATACTGCAACAACACATCTTTTATTTGCTCTTCTGAATATTCATTCACTACCTGATAAGCAGATAAGGTGTTGTTTTGATTCATTCGCATATCTAAATCTGCCTCAAAACGTGTTGAAAACCCGCGCTCTGCCACATCAAATTGATGCGATGACACGCCGAAATCTGCTAAAATACCATCAACCTGTTTAACACCATGAAATCTCAAAAAGCGTTTTATATACCTGAAATTTTCATTAATTAGCGTAAATCTAGAATCATCTAAAGCATTCTCTAAAGCATCTAAATCTTGATCGAATGAAAACAATTTACCTTTATCACCAAGTCGTTTTAAAACCTCTCTACTATGACCACCACCACCAAAAGTTACATCCACATAAACACCATCTGGGTTAATATTTAACCCATCTACCGTTTCTTTTAATAATACCGGATTATGATATTCCATGATCATCATCATCTTGTCCCATAACTTCCTCTGCTAAATCAGCAAAATCTAAAGCAGCATCGTCTATAGCTTGTTCGTACAATTCTTTATCCCATATTTCAATAATATTTATAGCCGAAGCCACAACAATATCTTTTGAAATATTAGCAAAAACCGTTAAATCTTTAGGAATCAATAAGCGCCCATTCACATCGACCTCAACAATTTTCACACCTGCGGTAAAACGACGAATGAAATCGTTGTTCTTTTTATTGAATCGGTTTAGCTTATTCATTTTCTGCATAAGCACCTGCCACTGACTCATTGGATACAACTCCAGACATTTTTGAAAAACAGAACGACGCAACACGAAGCCCTCCTCCAAAATGGGAGCCAACTGTTTTTTTAACGGCGCAGGCATCATTAATCTGCCTTTAACGTCAACCTTACAATCGTATGTTCCTGTTAATAAGTCCAATGCGTTTTCCTAAACTTTTATCGTTTGATTTTCAAATATATTGAAAAATTTACCACTTTATACCACTTTCTACCACTTTGTTAATAATTTTTCGATAAAACCTACCACTTAACCCACCAAACCTTTACAAAGAGCCCATACATTCTCGTATTCAACCCTTTAGACATAATCATTTAATAACACCTGAATTGTTAATATCTTTAAAAAGAAGAATTAATTTTGCCGATTAATTAAAATCGCTATAATTATGAATGAAATAACTATATTTGTTTTTAAAGTAACGACAACTGATTAATGACGCATCGTTTAAAAAAAGAGAAAAACTACAGCTATATTGAGGCTGGTGAAGGCACTCCAATAATTGTACTACATGGCTTAATGGGAGGATTAAGCAATTTTGATTCTGTTACCAAGTACTTTAGCGCTAAGGGCTATAAAGTGGTCATACCAGAACTCCCTATTTACACCATGTCCCTGCTTAAAACTAATGTAAAAAGCTTTGCAAAATACTTACACGATTTTATAGCTTTTAAAGGCTATGATGAAGTTATTTTATTGGGTAATTCACTTGGCGGACACATAGGTTTATATCATACAAAACTATATCCAGAAAAGGTTAAAGCCTTAGTAATTACGGGAAGCTCGGGACTTTATGAAAGCGCCATGGGCGGTGGTTACACAAAAAGAAGTGACTACGAGGTTATAAAAAAGAAAGCTCAGGATGTGTTTTACGATCCTGCCGTTGCTACTAAAGAAATTGTTGATGAAGTTTACGAAACTGTAAACGACAGAAATAAATTAATAAAAACTTTGGCTATCGCGAAAAGTGCTATAAGGCATAATATGGCTAAAGATTTACCTGTGATGAATGTTCCAACATGCATTATCTGGGGAAAAAACGATACGGTTACACCACCTGAAGTGGCCATAGAATTTAACGATCTTTTACCTGACTCTGAATTGTTCTGGATTGATAAATGCGGCCATGCTGCCATGATGGAACACCCTGAAGAATTTAATGAAATTTTAGACAAGTGGTTAGAAACAAGAAACTTATAGTCTAAAACAACTATTTAAAAAGCACGTAGTGCCCAAATAAATTTACAATCTAATGCATATTAAATCTGCCGAATTTATTATGAGTAACTCCGATGTTGCTAAATGCCCTAAAAGCATGTTACCTGAATATGCTTTTATTGGACGAAGTAATGTTGGGAAATCGTCGCTTATTAACATGTTAACCCATCGAAAAAGTTTAGCAAAAACCTCGGGAAGGCCAGGAAAAACTCAATTAATTAATCATTTTTTAATTAATAAAAACTGGCATTTAGTCGATTTACCGGGCTATGGTTATGCACGCGTTTCTAAAGATGCTAAGAAGGTTTTTCAAAAATTTATTACGCAATATTTTGCATTACGCGAACAGCTTGTAACCGCTTTTGTGCTAGTAGATATTAGACATTCACCACAGCCAATAGACTTAGAATTTATGCAGTGGTTAGGAGAAAATGGTGTGCCTTTTTCAATTATTTTCACAAAAGCCGATAAACTAAAGCCAAAAGCTATTGAAAAACACGTTGAAGATTACAAAGCCATTGTTTTAGAAACTTGGGAAGAAATGCCTAATTATTTTATTACCTCATCTAGTAACGAAACTGGAAAAGATGACGTACTAAACTACATAGACAATCTTAACAATAACATGGAATTAAGTTATTTCTAAAAACTCTAATTTTTCACATCGAGCGCATCGCGAAGCGCATTACCTATAAGCATAAAAGCCATCACCAAGCTCATGATGCAAAATCCGGGAATGAGAGCTAAATAAGGTTTTCCCAAGATAATGTAATTATAATGATCTTTAATCATAGCGCCCCAGCTTGCCATGGGAGGTTGCGCACCTATACCCAAAAAGCTCAAACCACTTTCTATTAAAATAGCCGCAGCAAAATTAGCTGCAGAAATTACTATAACCGGCGCCATAATATTGGGTAAAATATGCTTTGTTATAATTCTAAAATTATTAAAACCTAAAGCCCTTGCCGCCGTTACGTATTGCATTTCTTTAACACTAATTATTTGTCCGCGTACCACTCTAGCCACCTCTACCCACATGGTTAAGCCAACCGCTATAAACACCTGCCAAAACCCCTTTCCTAATGCCAATGTTATAGCAATTACAAGTAATAATGTTGGTATAGACCAGGTAACATTAATAATCCACATAATAACAGCATCAATCTTACCACCAAAATAGCCTGCAATGCTGCCCATAAAAATTCCTATTATTAAGGAAATAAAAACAGCAACAAACCCGATAAAAAAGGAAATTCTAGCACCAACCAAAACACGACTTAACAAATCGCGACCATATTTATCGGTACCAAATAAAAATGTTTTTTCGGCAATAAATGGTTCAGGGTTGTTATTTTGAAATACCTCTAAAGACAAACTTTTTTCTGTTCCCTCTAACCCATCAGAAGCGTACTCTTTGTAGGTTAATTGGTTTGCCGTTATTCTATATTCTGAAATTGGAATTTCTGTATCTGTATTTTGCTTGCCAAAGAACAAATTTTCAAACCCACTTTGTTTAGATTTTATATGAGAAGGTATGGTTAACATTTTAACCGAAAAACCCGGTTTTTTAGAATGTATAGCCAAATGCATTTGATTGGCATATTGCGAATTATCGGGTGCAAAAGCGTAAGCAAAAACCGAAACAACACCAACTAACACAATAAAATAGAAACTAAAAACGCCCCAAAAGTTCTTTTTAAACTTTTGGAGCGCTAATTGTTTTAATGAGTTTGATTTATGACTCATACAACTTTTTAATTTTTAACTGCAGCTGCTACTTTTTTAATAGGACTTGAGGTTTTCAAATCTTCCAATACATTAAGCGCTTCTTCAATATAAATATCTTTACTTAAACTTTCATGCCAACGTTCTCTCTTTTCTTTTAAGTCTGTCGTATCCTTTTGAAAAAGCGACTTCTCATAAGATGTTGAGTCGAAAGTTAAATTAGTTGTATAGTTTGTTAAAGCATCAAATCGTTTAGCTTCTTCTTCGTTTAAATCTAAATTCTCTTTATACTTTTTAAAACTTAAAGGCACCAAGGTTTCATCAATTTTAGATTTTACCCATTTAGCATTTTCTTCAATGAGTTTTAACTGCGGGTTATTACTCATTCTCATTTTACTTTTCTTAATAGCATTTTCAAAATCGAAAACACCACTCCAAGTTTTATATTCGGCCGGATCTATTTCATCCCATGGCAATGGATTATCTTTATCTTTTTCACCTACATCAATAAAACTGAAACGCCCAGGTAAATTAACATCACTTTTAACGCCTTCCAACTGCACAGAACCACCATTAATTCTGTAATATTTTTGGGTTGTAACTGCTAATGCACCTAAATCGCCACTGGTATTATTACGCAACATATTATTTAAATTAATAACATTTTGAACCGTACCTTTTCCATAGGTTTGCTTACCACCAATAATAATAGCTCGCTTATAATCTTGCATTGCAGCCGACATAATTTCTGAAGCTGATGCCGATATTTCGTTCACTAAAATTACCAAAGGACCATCCCAAGAAATCGATTTATCTCGATCTTTCAAAACTTCTTTTGGTTGCCCTGTTGAACGCACTTGTACCACAGGACCATCTTCAATAAACAAGCCTGCCATATCTACAACCGCCGGTAACGAACCACCGCCATTGTTACGTAAATCAAGCACTAAACCTTCTATACCTTCTTTTTTAAGACGCTCGATTTCTGCTTTTACATCTTTAGCCGCATTGATGTTTTTATAATCTTTAAAATCCACATAAAATGATGGCAAATCGATAACACCAAAGGTCATTCCGTCTTTTTTAACAACGGCAGATTTCGCATAAGTTTCTGCCAATTCTATGATATCGCGGGTTATGGTAATATCTTTAATCGTGCCGTCTACTTTCTTAACCGTTAAAGTTACTTTTGTTCCTTTAGGGCCTTTAATATATTTTATGGCATCATTAATACGCATGCCCACGATGTTTACAGGCAAATCTTCATCTTCTTGTTTTACTTTTAAAATTAAGTCTTCAACCTCCAACTCTTTACCGCGCCATGCTGGTCCGCCAGAAATTAATTCAATAACTTTAATGTAATCCATTCGTTTTTGCAAACGCGCTCCAATACCTTCTAGTTTACCAGACATTCTTTCATCGAAATCCTCCTTGCTTTTAGGTGCTAGATAATAGGTATGCGGATCGAATTCTTCAACAATAGTATTCACATATATTGCAAACCAATCTTCACGTGTTTGATCGTCGACAAAATCTTCAAAATAGATGTTTAATGATTTTAAAGTAGATTCACGGGCTTCTTTTTCAATTTCCGAATCTTTTTTCATCACGTAAGCAGGGTCTTTTGCTTTTGCTTTTCTTTCCTGTTCTAACAAATCATCGTAATTTGATAAGGTTGAAAATTTAAGCTGCTTTCTCCAACGCTCGCGCATTTCTGCTTTGTTTTTTACGTAATCGGTATGCTCGTAATTGGTTTCGAACATTTCATCTTTAGAATAGTCGAAAGGTTTAGAAAGCACGTCTTTGTAAATTTCTTTAGCTTCTTCAATTCTTTTAAGCATACGATCGTTTACCACATTGAAAAAATTAATTTGAGTAGCTTTAATTTCATCGTCTATAAGATATTTATATTGTTCGAACTCGGCATAATCCGATTTGTAAAAATAACGCTTAACAGGATCTACAATATCCAAATAATCTTTAAACAGTTCTTCAGAAAACTTATCATCAAAGTCTATAGGATCAAAATGCCCTTGCTCTAAAACAAATGTAATTACCTGAATAAGTAACTTATCTTTATCTGGATTTTCAAATTTTTTGGTAGTAAAACTGCATGAAGCAAATGCCAGTAACACCAATAACAATAGAACTTTGTAATTCCTTTTCATAATTTTTTTCATTCATTTTTAATTCTGTGACCCACAAGTAGCCCGCCATTATTTTACTAAAATAAAGAAAAAACCATGCCAATAAACGTGTTTGCTACTAATTTTTTGTTAAACTGATTAAATACTATGTTTCGATAGGAAATTATGTATTTTAGCGAGATAATTTATATTAAAAAATGAGCAAAAAACCACTTATATTGGTTACAAACGATGATGGCATTAATGCGCCGGGCATTAGAACATTAATTCACGTTATGAATACCATTGGCGAGGTTGTTGTAGTAGCTCCAAACAGTCCGCAAAGCGGCATGGGTCATGCTATAACTTTAGACTCTACTTTATATGTTGAAAAAATAATTATTGATGAAGGCCCTCAAACCGAATACAGCTGCTCTGGTACGCCTGCCGATTGTGTAAAATTAGCTATTAGAGAAAAGCTAACACGTAAACCAGATCTTTGTGTTTCTGGCATTAACCACGGTTCGAATTCATCTATAAACGTTATTTACTCGGGCACCATGAGTGCTGCGATTGAAGCGGGTATCGAAGGAATTCCTGCCATTGGATTTTCGTTATTAGATTATGCCTGGAGTGCTAATTTTGAACACACAAAAGCATTTTTAAAAACCATTGCAGAAAATGTTTTGAAAAACGGATTACCTCAAGGCATCGTGTTAAATGTAAACATTCCTAATCTTGCAAAAAATGAGATTAAAGGCATTAAAATTTGCAGGCAAGCACGTGCAAATTGGGTAGAAGAATTCGATAAAAGAAAAACACCTCAAGGTAAAGATTATTATTGGTTAACGGGAAAGTTTGTAAATTTAGACGGTGGAGAAGATACCGATGAGTGGGCTTTGGAACATGGCTATGTTTCGGTTGTACCAACTCAATTTGATTTAACAGCACACCACTACCTTAAAAACTTAAACGACTGGAATTTAAATGATTAAAAAAGACATATTTATTGGCGCTTTTGTGGGTTTATTAGCTAATACCATTGGGCTTATTTTAGTAGCTACGCTTTTAGGAAAAGGAGACGATTTTGTTACCGTTATTCAGGCGGCAGCAAAAGAAGGTTTTTTGGGCAAACTCATAAGTTTAGGAGCTGTTTTAAACCTAATAGCCTTCTTCATTTTTATAAAAAAAAGAAAAGACTACAGAGCTCGTGGTGTACTATTAATAACTATTTTTATTGCTGTTTTTACATTTGTTTTTAAACTCTTCTAAATGAAGTATTACATTATTGCAGGAGAAGCATCAGGCGATTTACATGGCTCAAACCTAATGAAAGCATTACAAAAAGAAGATGTTAATGCCGATTTTAGATTTTGGGGAGGCGATCTCATGCAAGCCGTTGGTGGCCATTTAGTAAAACATTACAAAGAGCGTGCTTTTATGGGGTTTATTGAAGTAATCATGAACCTGAATGCCATTTTTAAAGATATTAAATTCTGCAAAAACGATATTGCGAATTACCAACCAGATGTCATTATATTTATTGATAATTCCGGGTTTAATTTACGCATAGCGAAATGGGCTAAACAAGCCGGTTTTAAAACCAATTACTATATATCACCACAAGTTTGGGCATCTAGAGCTAGCCGGGTGAAAGATATTAAGCGAGACATCGATGCTATGTATGTTATACTTCCATTTGTAGAATCGTTTTACAAAAAATACGATTACAAGGTAACGTTCGTGGGGCATCCATTAATTGATGCCATTGCCAATAGGGAACAAATAAGTGAATTTCAATTTAGAAAACAACATTTATTAAGTGACATACCCATTATTGCATTACTACCCGGAAGTCGGAAACAAGAAATAAAAAATATGCTCTCGGTGATGCTTAGTCTGGTAGATGATTTCCCAAATTACGAGTTTGTTATTGCTGGAGCACCCAGTCAAGAGTATAGCTTTTACGAAACTTTTATAAAATCTAACAACGTAAAATTTATTTCGAATAAAACGTATGATTTATTAAGCATGTCTACCGCTGCATTGGTTACTTCTGGCACTGCTACATTAGAAACTGCATTGTTTAAAGTACCTCAAGTCGTTTGTTACAAAGGGAGTCCCATTTCGTATTTTATCGCAAAAAAAATAATTACCTTAAAATTTATTTCACTAGTAAATTTAGTTATGGATAAAGAAGTGGTTACAGAACTCATTCAAAATAACTTCAACAAACAACAACTAAAAAAAGAACTAACTCGCATTTTAAACGAAGACGAGCGCAAAAAAATGTTTCTAAATTATTATGAATTAGAAAAAGCTTTGGGAGGTAAAGGTGCGAGTGAAAAAACAGCTCAATTAATTTTTAAATCATTATCGAATTAATTTCTTATGAAAAAACTATTGCTATTAATTATTATTTTAATTGCTGTAACTTCTTGCAAGTCTTCAAAGAAAACTCAAAACAAGAAACAAACGCCTATGGTTGTTATCTCTGATGAGCCTTCGACGCTAAGAACTTCATCAACAAATAACACTAGAAAAAAAGTCATCAAAACAAAAGATAAAGATCCTGAAAACGAAACTATAGAAACTCCAAGAACTAAAGCCGAAGCCATAACAGATTATGCAAAACAGTTTGAAGGCGTAAAATACAAATGGGCAGGAACCACAAAAGAAGGTATGGATTGCTCTGGATTAGTTTACGAATCGTTTAGAGCTTTCGATATTATTTTACCAAGAATTTCAAGAGATATTGCCAAATTGGGTGAGGAAGTGACTTTGAAACAAGTTAGCGAAGGTGATTTGTTGTTTTTTAGAACAAGTAATCGAAGAAATTCTATAAACCACGTTGGACTTGTTGTTTCGACCGACGATAGTATTAAATTTATACATGCTACAAACAGCGCCGGAGTAATTATCTCTAATTTATCTGAAGCATACTGGGATAAAGCCTTTGTTGAGGCGCGTCGTATTTTATAAGATTTTTCGTATATTCGGCGAGTATGAAGGTACTCAATTTTACTATAATAAAACTCTTAGTTTTTTTTATTATTGGCATTATTATTTGCCATTATTCAAACATGTCTCCAACTCAAAGTATTGTTGTTAGCTGTGTATTAACATGCGCTTTGCTCATTATTCTAATTGCTTCAAAAAACAAGTTTAACCAAAGTATTTGGTTTGGATGCGTAGCCTATGTAACAGCAATAAGTATTGGGGTGTTAACAACAAACCTTCACAACCAAATACATTTTAAAAATCATTATTCTAAAATTATTTTAAATGAAAACGACCAAGTACTTGTTGCTTTCAAAATTAAAGAAATACTTAAACCTGGAAAGTATCATAATAAATATGTTGCTCAAATTATTAAAATAAACAAGCAAGAAGCTCAGGGTAAAGTGCTTCTTAACATTGTAAAAGACAGCACTAAAAACAATATAGATGTAGATAATATATACATTACTAAAACGGATTTAAAAACGATAAACACGCCATTAAACCCAAGTGAATTTAATTACAAAGATTACTTAATGATACAATACATTTACCATCAAATCTATTTATCTAAACAGGAACTCTTTGAAGCCTCTACAAAAACCACCACTATTTACGGTTGGGCTAACCAGTTAAGAAATCATATTAATAAAAAACTGCAAAAGTTCAAATTTAATCCAGATGTTACGGCGATTGTGAACGCTTTAATATTAGGACAACGACAGGATATTAGCGCAGCGGTTTACAGTGATTACAACAATGCAGGGGCTATTCATATATTAGCGGTTTCCGGACTTCATGTTGGTATAATATTGCTAATACTTAACTATCTGTTAAAACCATTGGAGTACTTAACTAATGGTAGGTTTGTAAAACCGTTTCTATTAATTTGTTTTTTATGGTGTTTTGCAATTATAACGGGTTTATCGGCATCGGTAACTCGAGCTGTAACCATGTTTAGTATTTTAACCATTGCTTTACACCTAAAAAGACCAACCAACACTTATAACACAATTGCCCTAAGCGCCTTTGTTTTATTGCTATTCAAACCCTTGTTTTTGTTCGATGTTGGGTTTCAATTAAGTTATGTCGCCGTTTTAGGCATTTTAATTATCGACCCCATACTTTACAAGTTATGGCAAACCAAATATGGAGTTTTAGATAAATTATGGCATACTTTAACCATTACCATTTCGGCGCAATTAGGAATTTTACCCATAAGTTTATTTTATTTTCATCAGTTTCCTGGCTTATTTTTTATAACTAATCTTGTAATAATACCCTTTTTAGGTTTCATTTTAGGTTTTGGAATTCTCATTATTATTCTTGCTTCACTAAACCTGCTACCCGCTTTTGTTGCACAATTGTTTGAAACGATTATTAATGTGATGAATGCTTTTATATCATGGATTTCGCAGCAAACTGTATTTATAATTAAAGACATTCCGTTTAATATCTGGTTCTTAATAGCATCATATTTATTTATAACATCTGCATTTAGAATATGTTTAAGAAGAAGCGGAACTAACATCATGCTCGTACTTGTAAGTATTGTAAGTTTTCAAATAGCTATTATTTTCACGAAACTAGAACAACCTAACTATCAATTTATTGTTTTTCATAAAAACAGACAGACGCTGCTAGCAAACATAAAAAACAACACCCTTTTTGTGGCCTCAGATCTAGATAGCATAAAGATTTCTGAAAATAAAACAATTAAAAATTTTGCTACAGACCATTTTATTAAAAACATTTCTGTAGACCCTTTAAAAAAAATTCACCTACTAAAAAAAACTAAGCTTTTATTAGTAGATAGTTTGGGAATTTATAATGTAAAATCGTTTAAACCCGATTATATTTTATTAAGACAATCACCAAAAATAAACCTCAACCGATTAATAGATTCTATTAACCCGAAAGTAATTATTGCAGATGGCAGCAATTACAAATCTTATTTAGATTATTGGGAAACTGTTTGTAAAAAAAGAAAACTCCCATTTCACCAAACTGGTAAAATGGGAGCTTATATTATTAATTATTAAATTCTAACCTTTAAATTCAGATTTAAAACTTGCATAATAGGCATTAAATTGTTCCTGAGTTTCAATAGCTTTATGTTCGTCGTTTTTAAACATTTTTAAATACAACTCTATTTGAGGCGGTGTTTGATACCCTCGTATTGGCGTAATTACTTCTCCCTTTTCATCAAAAAACACAACGGTTGGATACGCACTAATTTTAAGATATCGAGCAAAATCGTGTACCGAATTTCTTCTGTTTGCTAATTCCGGATTGTAATTGGCATTCGCGTAGGTATTATTTTTATAAGTTACAACGTCGTTTCCTTCGCCATTAAACTTAACAGCATAATAATGCTCATTCACATATTTAGCAACATCTGCATTGTGAAAGGTGTTTTTATCCAGCATTTTACAGGGTCCGCACCAATTTGTATAAACATCCATCATAATTTTCTTGGGTGTTTTCTTTTGAAGTTCTAAAGCTTCATTTAAGGTTACCCAATGAATTTCTTGAGCATGAATACTTAACGAAATTAAGAAATTCAATACCAATGTGTAAATAATTTTTTTCATAGTTATTATGTTGTAAAAACAGTTTCTAACTTACAAAAAATGCTCCAAACTAGGAGCATTTTATATATTTTTTAAACTTTTATTCGTTAACGCACACCATGCATTAATTTCTTTAAGGCAGGATTTAATGCAAAAACCACTAAACCAGCTACAATAGGAACAATGGTGAATATTAAGAAGAAAGTAGATAAACTGTAGGCTTTTGTAATGTTTTCGATTTGCCCCCCCAAAACAGCCGCTAACTTATTCCCGATGGCGATGGCTAAATACCACATACCAAACATTAAAGCAATCATTCTTGCCGGAACCAATTTACTAACATAAGAAAGTCCGACTGGAGACAAGCATAATTCACCCAAAGTATGAAACAAATACGCTAAAATTAACCAAACCATACTTACTTTAACACCTTCTTGAACACCATACGCACCAAAAGCCAACAACCCAAAACCTATAGCCATAATTATTAAACCTAAAGCGTATTTGGCTGCTGCCGAAGGGTTGTATTTACTTTCAAACCATTTTGAAAAGAATGATGCAAATACAATTATAAAGAAGGAATTAAGAATACTAAACCATGATACGGTTATCTCTGAAACATCGGCACTAAATTCGCGTTTAAGCATCCAAAATACGATGCCCCACATAAATAAGAAACAAACTGCCAAAACAATATTTGAATAGGGAATTTTTTTGAATGTCTTTTTCCATAAATCAATTAAAACATAAGTTATAATTACCAAGGGAACCACCGTTAATAAAGCATTAATTACATTAAAAACAAATGCTGAATTACCTAATAAAACCCTATCGACATTATCTCTTGCAAATAAAACTAACGATGAAGCACCTTGCTCAAAAGACAGCCAAAAGAACACTGTAAAAAATGCAAATATTATAAAGGCAAACATGCGATCTCTTACCACTTTTGTATAGCGTAAAATTCTTCCAATAACCAAAAATAAAAATAAGGCTAATGCAAACAAAACAGCAACATATTGCCCTTCAAACTGCCCCATTTGTAATGCGGAAAAAATATCAATTCCAGCAATTTTAGACATGGGGTCATTAATGGCGTATCCCAAACCTACAACAGCACAAACAATAATTAAAATCTTATCTAAAAGGGTGAATGGGTTCTCTTTTTCTACTTCTGGATCTTCAGTGATTTCGGCTATAGAATTATCACCATCCTGAATGTCTTCAACATGATGCACTTTGGTTGGTTTCAATCCGATTTTACCAAATAAATTTCCAGAAAACGAAAATTGTAATGTTCCCAAAAGCATAAAAATATCAGCTAGTCCAAAGCCGTAAGACCATCCAATTTTTTCAGCTAAATATCCACAAAGCATCATGCCAAAAAACGCACCCGCATTAACTCCCATGTAAAAAATGGTATAAGCCCCATCTTTCTTTTCTGGGTTCTTTTTATACATTTCTGAAATTATAGAGGTAATATTCGGTTTAAAAAATCCGGTACCTACAACTAATAAACCTAAACCAAAGTACAATGTAAATTCGGTCTCTAGAGCCATACATGCATGTCCTGCCGCCATGATAATAGACCCGATAATAACGGCTAAACGATAGCCCGTAAATTTATCGGCAATAACACCACCAATAATAGGTGTTATGTAAAGTAACATGGCATAGGTACCAAACAAGGCACCTGCATTTTCGGCAGACCAGCCCCAGCCAGGGTTATCTCCAATGAGCGAAAAAGTTAAAAAATTCACCAAAAGCACACGCATACCATAAAATGAGAAACGCTCCCACATTTCGGTAAAAAAAAGCACAAATAATCCCGCAGGATGCCCTAAAACTTTGTCTTTGAAAAGATTTTCAATATCAGTTGTCATATAATTTAATGTTGGTTAGTTTTCTGCTAATTCGAAACCTTCAGTTTCGTGTATTTCTGTCTCGTTATCTTCTGCGCCGTGGGTTAATCTTTTTAATGGTTTTAAAATAATTATAAATAACAAACCTATAATAACAGTAAAAATCACTAAACCAGAGAAAATGGTTAACTCACCAAATTCTGAAGCCGATTCTCCTATAATACCCGCAACTTTATTTCCCAATCCACTTGATGCAAAATAAACACCCATCATTAATGAAGCATATCTAACGGGAGCTAACTTAGTAATAAACGATAAAGCAACAGGTGAGAGACATAATTCTCCAATGGTATGAAAAAAATAAGCTAAAACTAACCAAATCATACTTGATGAACCAGAATTATTAAACTCCATTACAGCAAAAACCATGAAAAGGAAACCTAGGCCCATAATTATAATACCAATGGCCATTTTAAATAGTGAAGAAGCCTCTTTGCCCTTTAACTTTCGCTTGGCCCATAAACTAGCCACAATGGTAGCAAACAAAATAATAAACCCAGCATTTAGACTTTGAAACATCACTGTTGGAATTTCAAATAAACCAAAAAAGTTTCTGTCGGTTTTTGAGTCTGTATATAAATTCATGAGCCCTCCTGCTTGTTCAAAAGCACCCCAAAAAATAATTACCATTATAAAAGACACTAACAAAACAAGAAAACGGTCCTTAAAAATTTGACTTTCTAACTCCTTATAAATCATCATTAGCAGAGATGTAATTACCGTTAAAAACACAAATAATAAACCATAACCCCACTCCATAACATACCATCCATAAAAAGATGCAATTAGCAATACTAAAGAAATTAGCAATTGTTTTGGTGAGGTTGATAATTTTGAAAACAATTGACTGTAAGATACTTCGTTTGAGTCTTTCTCGACTACTTCAAAATTACCTACATTTATTAAATATTTCTGACCACCAATGTAATTAATTAACCCTAAAAGCATAACAACACCCGCTAGACCAAATCCGGCATGCCAACCCCACTTGGCAACAACACCTCCCACAATCATGGTTGCTAAAAAAGAGCCTAAATTAATTCCTATATAAAAAATACTAAATCCTTTATCTCTTCTAATATCGCCTTCTTTATACAAACCACCTACCATTGTAGAGATATTTGGTTTTAACAGGCCAACTCCCAAAATAACAAATCCTAAACCAGCATAAAATGCCCAGATATCTGTTAAAACTAAAATACCATGACCAATACATAAAATTATAGCGCCCCATAAAACAGCTTTTTTCTGACCAATTAATTTGTCGGCAATCATACCTCCAGGAATAGACATAACATACACCAACATAGTGTACCAACCATACAGCGCTAAAGCTTCTTTGCTAGACCAACCTAAACCCGCTCCACGAGCATCGTCACCCAAAGCAGAAGTTGTCATGTATAAAACCAAAAGTGCTCGCATACCATAATATGAAAATCGCTCCCACATTTCAGTTAAAAACAAAATATATAATCCTATTGGCTGTCCGAATAATTCTCTCTGATGTGGTTTTAAGGTCAGGTTACTCATAAATTTTATTTTGGTTGATTTGTTAGTTTGTTTTATCTCCTAATTTCTCGTTTATGAAATTAGTCATTTTTTTATAAAGATGAAGTCTTGTGTTTCCTCCATAAATTCCATGATTTTTATCCGGGTAAATAGCCCAATCGAATTGCTTATTGGCTTGTACCAAAGCCTCTACCAATCGCATAGTATTTTGCACATGCACATTATCGTCTCCCGAACCGTGAATTAAAAGAAAATCGCCATTTAGTTTATCAGCATGATTAATTGGTGAATTATCATCATAACCACTTGCATTATCCTGAGGCATACCCATAAAACGTTCGGTGTAAACAGAGTCGTAAAAACGCCAGCTGCTAACCGGTGCTACAGCAATGGCCATTTTAAATACATCGGCACCTTTAAACAAGCAATTACTACTCATAAAGCCACCAAAACTCCACCCCCATATACCTATTCTTGAAGCATCTACAAAAGGTAAATTGCCAAGCTGTTTGGCTGCTTCAATCTGGTCTTCAACTTCGTATTTACCCAATTCGTTTTGGGTTACTTTTTTAAATACCGCTCCTTTAAAACCTGTACCTCTGCCATCTACACAAACCACAATACAACCTTGTTGAGCTAAATACTGATACCAATAATCGTTAGCACTGTTCCATTGATTGGCTACTTCTTGCGAACCCGGACCAGAATATTGACACATAAAAAGAGGATATTGTTTTGATGCATCAAAATCGATTGGTTTTATCATCCACATATTTAAATCGTTGCCGTTAACCTGGATTGTACTGAATTCTTTTTTGGAAAATTTATATTCTGAAAGTTTTAAAACAAGAGCTTCGTTATTAACAATATTCTTAATAACTGCACCAGAAACCGCATTGTTTAAGGTGTATTGCGGTGGTGTTGAAGCATTAGAAAACGTATTTATAAAATATGAAAAATCGGCACTAAAAGCAGCATCATTTGTGCCTTCGGCACTTGATAATCGTTTTTTATTACGTCCGTTTAATTTAATTGCATACACATCTCTGTTAATAGAGCCATTTTCAACCGACTGGTAAAATATTCTATCGGTTTTTTCATCGTA
This sequence comes from Siansivirga zeaxanthinifaciens CC-SAMT-1, assembly GCF_000941055.1. Lineage (GTDB taxonomy): Bacteria > Bacteroidota > Bacteroidia > Flavobacteriales > Flavobacteriaceae > Siansivirga > Siansivirga zeaxanthinifaciens. The sequence goes on from NZ_CP007202.1 coordinate 46,285, forward strand.
GCCATAATAATTTGTTACTTCCCAATTTCCAAAAGTTACCTGGTTTATAAGTTTCCCCGTATCGGAGTAATGATAAATATGATTGTAACCATCTTTTTCGCTGGTCCAGATAAAACTATTATCCTTTAAAAAAGTTAAATTATCGGTTACATTTACATAGGCTTTATCGGTTTCAGTAAGCACTAAATTTGCTTTATTCGTTTTAGCATTTACAAACCATAAATCCAATACATTTTGCTTTCTATTTAGATATTGAGCACTTAAAACATTGGAATTATTAGTCCATTTAATTCTAGGAATATAAAAATCATTATATAATTTTTCAACGGCAACTTTAGTTGTTTTATTTGTATCTAGATTATATATGTGAAGTGATACTTTCGAGTTTGGCTCACCCGCTTTCGGGTATTTAAAAACCTCCTGTGTTTGGTAAAGATCCTGCCCATAAATATCCATTGAAAATTCTGGAACAAGCGTTTCATCAAAACGAATAAAAGCTATTTTATCACTATTTGAATTCCATTCAAAAGCGCGAACAAAGGCAAATTCTTCTTCGTAAACCCAGTCGGTTAAACCGTTAATTATTTTATTTTTTTCGCCATCGAAAGTAATTTGTGTGGTTTTACCAGAATTTAAATCTTTAACATACAAATTGTTTTTATAAGCATACCCTACTTTAGCTCCATCTGGTGAGAATGTAGGTTGTTGAATTTTTTCTTCAAAAACAGGGGTAATTGATTTTGTTTTTAAATCGTAAACAAAATAATTTCCCAACACCGAACGGCGATAAACCGATGTTTCATTTGTTGCCAAAATCACTTTTGTTTCGTCGTTGCTAAAGGTATAATCTGTAAAATACCTAAGCGCTTCAATGTCTTTAGAATCGACTAAGGTTTTCTCCTTTTTTAAGGTTTTATAATCGTAAACATCTATAGATGTGGATCGTGTGTCTCTATTAAAATTTAATACAGCATATTGCTTACCGTTTGCCATGGAATGTAAAACATCCATACTTTCGGTTCTAAAACTTCCATTCCAAATGTCTTCTAGAGTAATTTGTTTTGTTTGTGCTGATAAAAATGCTACGAAAAATACGCAGAGATAAAAAGAGAATTTTAGGTGTTTCATTAAAAAAAATATTTTTTTCGTAAAGAGTGCCCAAGTTTACTAAAAATTAAACAAAAAACCTTTTAAATTAACACTTTAATAACGTCTATAAAAAATTAGCTTTTTTTATTATTGACACTTAGAATAGTATCTTTGCTTTGTAAACAACTATTTTATGAGTAAATCTATTGCTGGCTTTTCCAAACTATCAAAATCTAAAAAGATTGATTGGATTGTTGAAACTTATTTTTCAAATACCGAAGATGCCAAATCTGTTTTAAAACAATACTGGAATTCTAACGAAAAATTACAACAGTTACACGACGAGTTTATTGAAAACACCATAACCAACTACTACTTGCCGCTTGGTGTAGCGCCCAACTTTTTAATAAACAACAAGATTTACACCATACCAATGGCTATCGAGGAAAGCTCTGTGGTCGCCGCAGCCAGCAAGGCCGCCAAATTCTGGATGGATCGTGGCGGATTTAAAACCACCGTTATTTCTACCACTAAAATTGGTCAGGTACATTTTATGTATCATGGTAACCCAGAAACCTTAAAAAACTATTTTAATTATATAAAACCGCAATTAATTAGCGATGCTAAACCCATAACTAAAAATATGGAAAAGCGTGGCGGTGGTATTTTAGATATTGAATTGCGCGATAAAACCAATGCTATTGAAGGGTATTACCAACTACATGCATCGTTTGAAACCCTCGATGCTATGGGCGCCAATTTTATAAACTCTTGTTTAGAGCAGTTTGCAAAAACATTTAAAAATGAAGCTTTAACTTTTGATGCTTTTACAGATGAAGACAAGAACATTCAAATAATAATGAGTATTCTTTCTAACTATGTTCCAGAATGTTTAGTTAGAGCTGAAGTAAGTTGTAAGGTTGAAGACCTAAGTGATGATGCTTCTATTCCTTCAGAAGAATTTGCTAATAAATTTGTTCAGGCTGTTAAAATTGCAGAAATAGAACCTTATCGGGCCGTTACGCATAACAAGGGAATTATGAATGGTATTGATGCTGTAGTTTTAGCAACAGGAAACGATTTTAGAGCTATTGAAGCCTGTGTACACGCCTATGCATCAAAAAACGGTAGTTATAGCAGCTTGTCGCATGCAAAAATTGAAAACGGCATATTTACGTTTTGGATGGAAATTCCGTTGGCTTTAGGTACTGTTGGTGGTTTAACTGGTTTACACCCCTTAGTAAAATTATCTTTAGAGCTTTTACACCACCCAAGCGCAAAAGAACTTATGGAAATTGTTGCTGTTGCCGGACTTGCTCAAAATTTTGCAGCTTTACGCTCGCTAACAACAACTGGCATACAACAAGGACACATGAAAATGCACCTGATGAATATTTTAAATCAGTTTGAAGCAACTACCACCGAAAAAGAAACGCTTATCGAGTATTTTAAAAACCATATTGTTTCGCATAGCGCTGTGGTTGATGCTATTAAGAACTTAAGAAGTAAAAATTAAACGTGAAAACATTTTATAGTAACGGAAAACTTTTAATTACCGGAGAATACGTAGTGCTCGATGGCGCTCTTTCGTTAGCACTACCAACTACATACGGACAGTCGTTAATAGTAGAACCGATTGATACGCCCAAAATTAAGTGGACAAGTATTGATGATAAAGGTGCCATTTGGTTTGAAGATACTTTTTTAATTGAAAATATATTTACAACAACCATATCTCGAAACGAGATAGCAGACAGAATTATACAAATTTTAAAAGCTGTTAAAACTTTAAATCCTGATTTTTTTAATCAAGAAAAAGGATTTAAAATCACGACCAAATTAACATTTCCGCGAGATTGGGGTTTAGGAACCTCGTCTACGTTAATAAACAACATAGCACAATGGACGCAAGTAAACGCGTTCGAGTTATTAGAAAAAACCTTTGGTGGTAGTGGTTACGATATTGCTTGTGCTCAAAATAACCAACCCATTAGTTATTTGTTACTCGATAAAAAACCCGTGGTAGATGTTGTAAATTTTAACCCAACATTTAAAGCGCATTTATATTTTGTTTATCTAAACAAAAAACAAAACAGTCGCGATGGCATTGCGCAGTACCGACAAAATATACCGCATGAACTTATTATAAACGAAATTTGTAAAATTTCAATTAAAATAATGCACTCGAAGTCACTTTCGGAATTTGAAAATTTAATAACCTTACATGAAACTTTTATTTCTGATATTATAAAACAGAAACCAATTAAGGAACAATTATTCAGTGATTTTGAAGGTCATATTAAAAGTTTGGGTGCCTGGGGTGGCGATTTTATTTTAGTTACTTCCAAAGATAATCCGGCTTCGTATTTTAAAGACAAGGGCTTTGATGTGATTATTCCCTATTCTGACATGATTTTGAAAAACTAAAAAAGCGGCTTCTATAATAAGAAGCCGCATTTTTAGTTTTGTTAAGGATTGCAGTGGAAAGCCTACAACGAGGATACGAGCACGGACTTGCAACGTAAAACCAGATAAAAAAATATGACTATGATATCAACTACTATAACTGCGTAAGTTTGCTAATATTCCTTTTATTAAAACACCAGTTTTAAGTATAAAACTTTTAGATAAAAATAAAAGAACCAACCTTTAAAAAAAAAATCGTCTAAAAAATAATTTTCTAGACGATTTCTTTATGTATGATTTGAAATATTTTTTTTTACTGAACTTGAATTTTAACACGGTTATCTTCAATTTCAGCCGCTTCTTTTAAAGCATTGAATAACTTTGAAGAAACTACATTTATTTTCTGTTGTTCTACTCTATTCGCAGCTGCTTGGTAGTTTTCTAATTTTACAGCTGGTGTAGCTTTAGTAACTTGTATCATATAAACTCCATTAGAACCTTCAATTAATTTTGAAGTTTGTCCTTCTTTTAAACCAAAAGCAGCACCTACAACTAAAGGCTCTCTTCCTGCACCTGCTAAAGTTGGCGTTTTCATATTAAGAGCAAAAGCCGTTTTTACAGTAGTATTTTCAGCTTTAGCTAAAGCGTCTAATGTTTTTGCAGAGACACGCTTTTTAATCATCTCGGCTTTCTTTTGGCTACGAATAATTGGCGATACACTTGCAGAAGCATCTTCAACAGACATTAATCCTGCTTCGTGTTTTGCTACCAATTGTGCAATAACATAACCATTTGGAATATTAAAACGTTTAACATCTCCTACTTTAGTATCTTCTTCAAAAGTCCATCGAACAATAGGTCTTTGGTTACCAACACCTGGAATGTTTTCATCTAAAACTTTAATGCCATTAACTGGACGTGCTGTAAAAGAACTTTCTTTTGCTAACTCATCAAAATCTTTCTTTTCTAGAGCAAGTTCAAAATTTGAAGCATCTCTAAATATTTTATCAATTGTAGCTTCAGATGGCTCAATTTTTCTTGCAATAGTTGCAATTTGGATTGCTTTTTTCTTTTCTTTTAAACCTTCAATTTCAATAATATGGAAACCAAAAACTGTTTTTACAACACCTAAATCCCCAACTTTACCTTCAAATTCAAAATCATTAAATTCTGGCACCATAGAATTGTATGGGTGCCAATCGTAACGACCTTCGTTATTAACGCTTCCTTGATCTGAAGAGAATTCTTTAACTAACTCTGGGAATTTAGAACGATCTGATTTTATTACAGCCAATAAACTGTCGGCAGTAGCTTTTGCTTGGTCTTCTGTTTGAACAACTTCTGGAGAAGCACTTCTTGAACCTAAAAACGGAATTAAAATGTGTCTTACCTTAGCTGAATCTGGAATTTGTTTTACAGCAACTACTTTCGATATTTTAAAAGCTCCGTTATCTTTATAAGGACCGTAAACATCGCCTTCATTTAAAGTAAAAAGGCTATCTGCAACTGCGACTGGCAAACTCGATTTAAATAAGAAACGATTATCAAATTTAATATCTGAATGCGTGTTTACGAAATCTTCGTTATCGGTAGTATTTTTAAACCCTAAAACCGTTTCGTTGGCTTTTGTAGTTTGATTGTATTCTTCTTTGTCTTTTAAAAGATTGTTTAAATCTGCTTTTATAGCATTTTCATCTTCTATTGAAGCAACCTCGTTAAATTGAACATATTTAATATCTCTTGAAGCTTCAACTTTATATTTCTTTTCGTTTTTGCTTATGTAGCTAGAAATATCAGATTTTGAAACTTTTACTAAACTATCTGGGATAGATGTATAAGGGATTTGTACATATTTTACATCTACTTTATTTCCTTCAAGTTTGTGTTCTAACTCACCTTCAGCTAACGTACCTGTTAATCCAGCTTTTACTAAATTAAAGTAGCTTTGTTGTAAGCCATTTGCAGCTAAAGATTTTTCGTAGTTTACCCATCCTTGGTAACCTTCTGGAGTAGTTTCTTTTAAATTAGCGATATACTCATTTAATTTGTTTTCATCAAACAAGCCAGCTTCGTTTAAAAATTCTGGACTGTTAGACAGAGCTGTTTTTAACAAGTCTCTCATTTGATCTTTTTCGACAGTAATTCCTAATTTATCAAATTGAGTTTCCATAATTGCTTGTCGCACTTCTTGCTCCCAAACACGATTCATTACCTGAGTATTCGTTGCATTTGGTCCTGCCTGACGTTGAGCAGCCTCTACTTTTTGTAAAAAGTCTGCTCTGGTAATATCTTTACCATTAATAGTTGCAACAATTTGTTGATCTTGTTCGGTAAAAGCACTACCTTTTTTAAATAAATCTGCTAAAACAAAAGCAAATAATGCCAATGCAATAATTATAATTAAAAATAATGAGCGTTGTCTAATCTTATTTAATACTGCCATTTTGTTGATAAATTTTTAAAAACCCTAATCGGGACTTGCTTGTTAAGTTATTTACCTGTTGAATTTTGGTAAATTAATGTGCGCGAAAATACTATTTTCTATTTAATAATAAAAGGAGTTAGTTATTTAATTATGTGAAGCTAATCTTCTTCCAAAATTTTTAGTTCGACCATGTCTATTTTTGTATTGGTTGCTTCTAAAATAGTAAACTGAAAAAGGTCGATTCTCACTATTTCATTGGGTTGCGGTATTTCTTCTACATGATTAACAATGAGGCCACCAAGGGTCTCGTAATTTTCGCTTTCGGGGAGATTTAATTTGTAAGTTTCATTTAGATAATCGACTTCTAATCGAGCAGAAAATTTATAGGTATCTGTTTCTAAGCGTTCTTCAATTAAATCGATGGTATCGTGTTCGTCTTCTATCTCGCCAAATAATTCTTCTACAATATCTTCAACCGTCATAACACCCGAAGTACCTCCATACTCATCTAAAACAACAGCAATACTTTTTCGCTTTTTTATAAGAACATTTAATACGTCCTTTATTAAAACCGTTTCTGGAACAAATTCCACTGGCAACATCATGGCCTTAATATTTTTTGGTTTTTTAAACAACTCGAAAGAGTGAACGTAACCAAGAATATCGTCGATGGTTTCTTTATACACCAATATTTTTGTAAAACCTGTTTCGGTAAATAAGGCGCTAAGTGTTTTAATGGATTCGTTAATTTCAACTGCGGTAATTTCGGTTCTAGGAACCATAACTTCTCTAGCCTTTACTTCTGAAAATTCTAAAGCATTTTGAAAAATTTGAATTTCAGAATCTACCTCATCATGTTCTTCCACCGATTCCATTTGCTCACTAATGTAATTACCAAGTTCTACTTTAGTAAAAGCTAATTGTATTTGATCGCCTTCGGTTTTAAAAAATTGTTTTAATACAAAATCTGATATCCAAATCACAAAATCTGAGACAAAACCAAATAACACATAAAATAAATACGCCGGAATTGCCAGCGCTTTTAAAAGTGTGTTCGAATAAATTTGAAAGAATACCTTTGGTAAAAATTCGGCAGTAATTAAGATAAGCAGGGTTGAAATAATGGTTTGAGTAAGCAAACTAAAATCTGTAAACATTAAATCTAAAATCCCATAAGAAGTTGGCACCATGGTTTTAAACCATGCTACCAACAAATCGCCCATAAAAAATCCATAAATAACCAATGCAATATTATTACCAATAAGCATGGCTGCAATAAACTTTGAAGGTTTTGCTGTTAGTTTTGTTAGAACTCTGGACAAAACCCCTTCTTGCTTTTTCTCTATTTCTATGTGTATTTTATTTGAAGATATATAGGCAATTTCCATGCCCGAGAAAAATGCAGAAAGTATTAATGAAGCTATAATTATAATAACATAAACACTCATTAATTAAGACTTATGGTTGTTGTCGTATTTTTTGCTAAATTTTCTTCTGAAAAAATACATAAAAATAGCTAAAGCGGCTAATCCTAATGATAAATAGGCACCATCAATACCATCTTTTAATTTAATAATACCATCGTAAATAAAAAGTACGGCAAAAACTAAATAGGCGTATTGAAAAATTTTAGAATATCTCATTTAATAATTTATTTTGAAATAGATAGGTAAAGATACTTAAAAGTATAGAAGAATGATTAATTTATTTAATCTTGAACACTAATTATACCATTTACTTCAAGAACTTCAGCATTGGTAAAATCTTTGTTAGAATCGAATCCTATGCCGTTAATAATATCTTTTTCAGACTTAAAACTAACGGGGTTATTAGTAAAAATCCATTGTTTTTTTTGATCGTAAAACAATTGCTCTGTTTTAAGCACTCTATTATCGCCTGTTGTAATAACCACATTGCCCTGAAGGTCAACTAGATTGGTTTGATCGTAAATAATAGCATAATCTGAAACAACCGTGCTTTTAGTATTTTTCTCATCGTAAAGATGCAGAATGATACCTTCTGGGTATTCGTAATAGGGAAAATCTCTGTTGGTAAAATTAAGCATCTTGTCACTTAACAAATTAGCTGTAACCCTACCTGAATCGGTATATTTTAAATTTATTTTTTCTGCAATTCCTATGGGTTCATTATCTGAAATACCAATTTTTTGTACTTCTTTCATGTTGCCATTGCACGAAAAAAACATAGTCATCGAAATACCGATGACTATGTTATATATACTATGTAAACTATTTAATCTCATTAAAGATTTGGTACAGTTACCGAAGCTCCAATCCAACATCCAATTTTAATTACTTGACCAGAACATCCACAGCTAAACACATCTGCTTTAGCAGGAGCTTTTGCCTTGTAACTTGCTACAGATTGAGCCGATGAGCTGCTTAAAGTTGGATCTACGCGTCCTGCTTTTGCTGCCTCTTCTGCTGCTAACCAGTATACTGCTCTTTTGTTAAAAGTGGTATCTCCACAGCTATTAGCACTTGCTGCATACATAGCTGCAATAGATAAATAAGGTCTTCCGTTTGATGGGTTTAATCTTAAAGATTCTCTAAAGAATGTTCTCGCTTGAGGATAATTACCTTTAGCCTTAAGTTTTAAACCAATTCTGTTATTTAACTTAGCTTTCTTGAAGTTATCTGTTTCTAATTCGATTGCTTGTTTGTAAAAAGCAATAGCCTCGTTAGTTTTACCTTCTTTATCTTTAAGAATACCTAAATAAAAAGCAGAGTTTGCAGATGGACTAAGTGCATGGTATGCATTTACTAGCTCGAAAAATAATGGATCGTCTGTACATTCTTTTTCAGACATTTTCCCAGCGGCTCTTTGCAACCAAATCGCATTGGTTTTGTTGTCTTCAAATCCTTTTCTATATAAAGGAATTAAGTTTTCGCAATTGGCACGTTCACCTAATTTTTGATCTACACCACCAGAAATCTGATCGTAAGCACCAAGCATTTGCTCGTAAAATGTTTTATATCTTGGTTCTTTCCCTGATAACGGAGTTCCAGCTTCTTCTTTTTCAATTAATATGTTTAATTTCTCTGAATAGTTTTTAACTTCATCCTCAACTTTTTCTACAATATCATCGTATTTGTTGAATAAATCTTCAGCTGGCTTTTTTCCTGCATCATATAAATCTACCATTAAAGAAAAATAAGTGTATAAACTTTTAGGATCTGTAAACGTGTCTTTATCTAATTTGTAAGCAGCATCAAAACATTCGTACAATTCTTCGTTTGATTTACCTAAAAGATCCCTGTTGTCGTACATTAATTGACAGGATTTAGCTGCATATTGCCCTTTTGGTGTCTTGCTAGCAAAGTACTGTCCTCTTTGTTCCCAAAGTTTAATTAAATCATTTAAAAACTTTGCTTTTTCAGCACCAGTCGCTTTTTCAATTTTATCTTCTAAAATTTTCTCGCCATCAACATAGATAGCTAATGTATAATCTGGACAGTTATTTCTAACATAATTCCAAGGCTCGTATGCAGCATCAAAATTTTTAGCCTTGAAGTATTCATGGAAAATAGACGTTTTGTTAGGACATTCTTCTGTTTGAGCAAAACCAACATTAAGACCTAAAAAAAGTGCTAATAATAAAGTAATTTTCGTTTTCATTTTAATAATATTACGCTGTTAATCATATTTTCGTTTCTGGAACCATCTATCATTCAAAGATAAACTTAATTGGAAATTAATAAAATTCTCTTGTATTAAATTGCTATTAACTGTTCCTCTTTTTCCTATTTCTAATCCTAGGTTAGCATTCGAAAAGAAACTCCCAACCGGTATACCTAATCCAAAAGACATGCCAAACTCGTTTATTGACTCGTCTTTTATATTTAAACCAGTTTTTTCATAATGTAAACCGGCTCTGTAAACCAATCTTTTAAAGAAACTTGTAAAAGAATTGTACTCTGGAATATAAAAACCTCCTAAAGATAAACTTGTAGCATTTTCATATTTTGTGGTACTACTTGAATACAACGGATTTGAAAAATTACTGGTTTTTTGAAATTCTGTTTCTATACCCGCAAACCATTTTCTTGGCTCTCCAATACCAGCACCAAAGGCTAATTTAGAAGGCAATGTTAAATCGGTTCTTTTTAAACCCAAGCTTTCTAAATCGGTATCAATTTTATTCAACTCAAACTCTCTTCCTGTATTTGAGAAGGAAATAGTTGAGAATGAGCGCTGATTATTTGAGGTTAAATTACTCTCTGGAGTGTATGTTAACCCTGTTACTAACTCCAATTTTTCATTAAGCATTCTTTTGTAAGACAAGCCTAAATTAAGTGTTAAACCACTTAAATCCGATCTATTATTTTCTCTTGATTGGTATTGCGCTAAATTATTATCTGAATCGTAAATAAAGGATAATGTACTGTTTTGAATATTTCCAAAATTATAATCAAAATTTACACCAACACTTAAGTCTTTAGTAATTTGATACCCTAAACCAGCAAACACTTTATTTAATCCACCTTGACCTCTAAACCTGTTATCTACATCACCATTTGAATTAATAGATTCTAGTTTATATCCAACCGATGTGTAAGGCAATAATCCAAAACCAAAACCAAACTTACCAATTGGCACAGACATCGCTAAATAGTCGAAAGTACTCGACGATGTATTATCGCTTCCATTGTTGCTTTTTAAATTAACACTAGAATAACTACCACCAACAGTATATTTAACTGGCCTACTTTCGTTATTAAGGAAATCTAAATTTTTACCCGCATAAGAAGCTGGGTTTCTAAGATTCATATGAATACTATCTGTGTAAATACTTAAGCCACCCATACTTCTATTTTCTACAGTTCCTTTAAATTTAAGGCTTCCGATACCGTAAAAAGAGTAAGGAGAGGCTATACCCTCTTGCCCGTAACTTTTAATTGCAAAAACTGCAATAAAAATTAATACAAGTTTTTTAATCATTCGTTTGAATTATATTTTAAAATAAAGTTCAATCCCTTTAAAAGGAAATTGGAGTTCGCAAATATGCTACTTTTTAATTGTTTAGACAAGAAATTACTATCTCCTCCTGTTAAAATAACTGTTAAATCTGAAAATTCTTCCTTATAGGCTTTAATTACGCCATCAATTTCATTTAACACACCGTAAACAACGCCCGAATTTATGGCGTTTTTAGTCGAATTACCAATAAAGTGATCTGGCATTTCTGTTTCTAATAACGGTAAATTGGCTGTTAAATTATGTAATGCTTTGTAACGCATTCGAATTCCAGGCGATATAGCACCGCCTAAGTATTCGTTATTTGAGTTTACAAAATCGAAAGTTATACAAGTTCCAGCATCGATTACCAGTACATTTTTTGATGGAAATTCGCTAACGGCTGCACAAACAAGCGCCAATCTATCGACTCCTAAGGTTTTAGGTGTACTGTATAAGTTTCTAAACGGAAGCTTAACCGTAGGGTCTAATACTAATAAGTTAAAATTATTCTTGATTTTTAAAAAATCTTCATCGCTTAACTTAGCTACCGATGATATGATGGCACGCTTTATTTTTGGATATTCCGCTTTAATACTCGAAATTCTATTTTCTAGCTGAAGAACTTCAACTAACTCTCTATGCAGTAAGTCATTGTTTTTAAAAACGGCCAATTTAATAACCGTATTACCAACATCAATAATTAAATTCATAGTTTAAAAGCAGTAAAATTACAAAATGAAAAATTATTATAAGGCAGGTTATATGTATTATATTGATTATAAAACAGATATATTTTAACCACACGAAAATCTAAAAAATATTTATTTTTTTCAGCATTTTGTCTTGCGAATACCAAAAAAGGATTTATATTTGCAACCGCTTTACAGAGGTACCTTAGCTCAGTTGGTAGAGCAAAGGACTGAAAATCCTTGTGTCCCTGGTTCGATTCCTGGAGGTACCACTTAAAAATCCCGTAACATTTGTTTTCGGGATTTTTTTTTTGGTTGTATTCAAACATTAAATGTTTTATTGATTCATTGTCATGTCATGATCGTATTTACAACAGGCAGGTAAATTACTATAAGCTTCCTGGCTTCCTGCTAGGTTTTGAGTATCGTATCCAGAAGCTGCAATAGCGTTATGAATAGCTTCTGTTGTTGTTTTACTTTTATCAAAAGAAACATTAATTTTCTTTTTATCAACATCCCAAACGGCACTGGTTACACCTTCAACATCGTTTGCTGCCATCTCAATAGTTTTTTTACACATTTCACAGTTGCCACGAACTCCAAAACTAGCTTCCTGTATTGTCATGTTACTTGATGTTTCTGTTGTTTCGCTTGCTTGTTTTTGTTCATTTTTGCAGCCTAAAAGACTTATTGTTGCTACTACTGCTAAACTTAAAATTACTTTTTTCATGATTATAATATTTATACTTGTTATTCTATTATTTGTTTAACTTCTCCACATGTAATCATTGCATCTCCAAAATATGGATTTAAAATGGCTTCATCTTTACTCAACCAATAAGCGCCATTATTATCATTAGCCATAGGGCAAAATTCTACAAATACCTTTTCTTTAACCCCAAATACAGTAACTGCATTTTTTAATACCAGAGAAAGTTTTTTAAAATGATTTCTTTGCATTTTAATGTCTAATGATTTTGAAATGAAACTTGAAGTCGTTTTTATTTCATCCGCGAAAGCGAGCCATTGCTTCTTTACGTTTGCATCGTTTAATAACTTCCCATCTACCCCATTAAATGCTTCCAACAATTGGGTTGCAAATAGCTTTGCCTTTTCTGAATCATCACTAACTAAAGCATTTTTTATGCTGATGTAGTTATTATATACTTTTCTTAGTTGCTTTTGAAAATCCTCGGACACAGGCATTCTTTTTAATGGATTAGCTTCTGAAACCAATACATCCTGATTATTCGATTTATTTTCTTCAGATTGCTTTTCAGCTGAAGCATTCATCATCGATTTTTTACCTTGTAATTGGGCAGCAGCATCCACAGTAAATGTGCCATTGGTTACTATTTCTTCACCTGGCTTTAAACCAGAAACAACTTCGTATTGTTCACCTATTTTAGTTCCCAATGTAACGGTTCGCATTTCAAAAACGGGTGTGTTAGAATCTAATTTAACGTATACCAACGAGCGCGTACCTGTCCACATAACCGATGTCTCAGGTATGGTTAAAACAGGATTTTCTGTATTAACGTTTCCTTCAATTTTACCTTGAACAAACATACCTGGTTTAAAACTATTTTTTGAATTATTTAAAACCACTCTTAGTTTCACCGTTCTGGTATTTGTATTTAAAACAGGGTCTATAAAATCTACTGTTCCTTTAAATTCCTGATTAGGATTTGCGCTTGTAAAGAGTGAAACTTCCTGTCCTTTTTTAAACAAATTAATTTGACTCTCGTACACATCAAAATTTGCCCAAACCGTCTTTAAATTGGCAACTTTCAATAAGGGTTCACCTTGTTTTATGTAGTCGCCTTGCATCACTAATTTTTCGGTAACTGTGCCAGAAACTGTAGCATAAACAGGAACATTTTCTAAAATTTTTCCCGAAGCTTCAATTTGATTTATTTGGCTTTCAGATAATTTCCATAACTTTAATTTATTCCTAACGGCGCGATATAAATTGGGTTGAGAAGCTTTTAAAGATGCCGATGTCATTAATTCCTGTTGAGCGGCATACAATTCTGGCGAATATATGGTTGCTAACAATTGACCTTTATTTATACTTTCGCCTGTGGCATTAACATACAAGCGCTCAATTCTTCCTGAAAAATAACTTACTTGTACCGTGTTGGTTTCTTCATTTTCGGCAATTTTCCCACTTAAATTTACTGTGCTGTTATTTATCGTTCCTTCGCCAACAATAGAGGTTTGAATATTAGCCAATGCCATAGCGTTTTCTGTAAGTCGAAATTGGTCTGCCAACAAACCATCGCTATTACTTTGCACAGGAATTAAATCCATGCCACAAATGGGGCAATCGCCAGCTTCGGTTTTCATGATTTGAGGATGCATAGAACAGGTCCACATGTCGTTCGTGGCCGATACCTTATCATGATTATGATTTGTATCTTTTTCCGAAGAATTCCCAAATAAAAACCAGCCTAAAATTAACCCTAGGGCTAATATTGACAGATATATTACATACTTTTTCATATAACTAAATTTTTATATTTCTTAATCGTAACGCATTTGTTATTACAGAAACCGAGCTAAAACTCATCGCCAAAGCTGCTATCATGGGCGAAAGTAAAATTCCGAAAAAAGGAAACAATACACCAGCTGCAATTGGCACACCAATAGTGTTGTAAATAAGCGCAAAAAACAAGTTTTGTTTAATATTTCTCATAACGGCTTCACTTAAATGTCTGGCTTTTACAATGCCTTGCAGATCGCCTTTTACTAAAGTAATCATGGCGCTTTCAATGGCGACATCGGTTCCGGTACCCATAGCTATACCAACATCACTTTTTGCCAAAGCAGGCGCATCATTAATACCATCGCCTGCCATAGCAACTATTTTTCCTGCTTTTTGAAGTTTTTCAACTTCTTGCATTTTATGCTCTGGCAACATACTGGCATTAAAATCTTTTAACTGAAGTGTTTTAGCAACTGCCTGCGCTGTTTCATAATTATCGCCCGTAAGCATAACGACATCGATGCCTTTTTCCTGAAGCGCCTTTATAGCCTCGGCACTTGTTTTTTTTATTTTATCACCTATAATTACAAACCCCGAAACTTGGTTGTCAATGGATAAATAAGACACCGTTTTTCCTTCTTTTTGATGCGCTTTTGCTGCTGCTTCAATTTCAGGAAAAAGGTTGGCGTTGGCATGTGAAATCATTTTAGGGTTTCCTAAACTGATTTTCTTATTATTAACGATGCCTTCAACACCTTTTCCAGTTACGGCATTAAATTTTTCAACATTTAAAACATCAACATTTTGCGATTTACCATAATTTACAGTTGCCGAGGCCAGTGGATGCTCACTGTTACTGTTTAAAGCGACGATGTATTTTAAAATATCTGTGTCGGAGTAATCATCACTAAAAGACACCACCTTTTCAACGGTTGGTTTTCCCTCGGTTAAAGTTCCTGTTTTATCTATAATTAAAGTATGAACCCGATTCATTTTTTCGAGTGCTTCGGCATTTTTAATTAGCACGCCATGACTGGCGCCTTTACCAACACCAACCATTACAGACATGGGTGTTGCTAGTCCTAATGCACAAGGACACGCTATAATTAAAACCGCTATGGCATTTACCAAAGCATAAACATAAGCAGGATTTGGCCCCCAAACAGACCAAACAATAAAAGTTATTACAGATATAAGAACAACCACAGGCACAAAATACCCCGAAATTTTATCTGCTAAATTTTGAATGGGAGCACGACTTCTGCTCGCATCATTTACCATGTGTATAATTTGAGACAAAAGGGTATCGCCGCCAACCCTTTCGGCTTTCATTAAAAAAGATTGATTGCCGTTTATGGTTCCGCTACTTATTTTATCGCCTTCGGCTTTGTCTACTGGCAAAGGTTCGCCTGTAATCATAGATTCATCTATGCTCGCCTCGCCTTCTGTTATAACACCATCAACTGGAATTTTACCTCCTGGTTTTACTTTTAATATATCGTTTAATTCTATCGCATCTATTTTGACTTCAACCTCTTGCCCATCTTCAATTTTTATAGCCTTATTGGGTGCTAATTTTAATAGTTCTTTAACCGCCGAATTGGTTTTACTATGCGCTCGAGCTTCTAATAATTGTCCTAACAAAACGAGTGTTAATATTACCGTTGCTGCTTCGAAATAAACATGAACCGCACCCGATGCTGTTTTAAATTGCTCTGGAAAAAAATCTGGAAAAAACATACCAAAAACACTAAACAACCAAGCTACACCGGCTCCAATACCAATTAG
The DNA here is from genome assembly GCF_000941055.1 of Siansivirga zeaxanthinifaciens CC-SAMT-1. Lineage (GTDB taxonomy): Bacteria > Bacteroidota > Bacteroidia > Flavobacteriales > Flavobacteriaceae > Siansivirga > Siansivirga zeaxanthinifaciens. Next base: position 62,150 of record NZ_CP007202.1, read on the forward strand.
CGTAAACATGTTTAAATTCCATGTTTTTATACTCTTATATGCTCTAACAAAAAACATCCAAGCGGTATAAAACACCACTGGAATAGACATTGAAAACTGCACCCAATTCCAATGTTTTTGCTCCATAATATCGTAAAGCGGATTATTAGGAATCATTTCGCTCATAGCTATTAAAAACACAGGCAATGTAAAGACTACAGACCACCAAAATTTATTTAATAGCGTTTTATAGGTTTTCTCTTCTGCCGTTAAATCTGGTTCTTTTGGCACTAAATCCATCCCACAAATAGGACACGCTCCAGCTTCATCTTTTTCAACTTCGGGATGCATTGGGCAGGTCCATACTTGAGAATTTGTGGACGATAAATTTTGTTCTTCAACTAAATCCATTCCGCAAACCGGACAATCGCCGGGTTTGTTGTATGTTTTTTCACCTTCGCAATGCATCGGACAATAAAACACACCCGTTCCTTGCCCTTTAGGTTTTTTATCAGATTTTTTTTCTGATGCATGCTTATGGTCTCCCGAGTTATGAATACTGTAACTACCGCCGTCATTTTTTAATGCTTCTTGAAAGGTTTCAATAGGAATATGCTGTTCCATTTCAATGGTTGCCTCTGCTTTTTCTAAATTTACCGACGCGTTAGAAACACCTTTTAATTTTGACAATGTAGACTCTACATGGCTTCTACAACCATTACAAGACATGCCGTGTATGTGATATGTATGTTTCATTAGTATGCTGTTAAATAATTAATAATTGTTGTTTGTAAATAATAGCTTTGGATGGCTTCTATTTGATTCATTTGAAACTTTAATTGCAACTCCTGAATATCTAAAACATCATTAAAATCAATGGTTCCCGTTTCGTAGCTTTTAATTAAAATAGATTCGGCGTCCTTGGCTTGTTTTAAATTTTTAGTTTGCGTTTCGTAGCTTATTCTAGCAGAATTTCTATCGTTAACTGCCTTGTCCAAAAGTATTTGCAAGCTATTTAAACGGGCTTGCTTTTGTACTGAAATTTCTTGTTGTTGCAACGCGTTTTGTTTGGTTTGCGATTTATATTTTTTATTAAAAATTGGAATAGAAACCGAAACCATTGGCATGATAATATCTTTACCATTATCGCTAAAGTCCATATTGGGTCGCTTGTTAACATTAATATAATCTAAACCAAAACCAATCATGGGGCTACTTTCTTTTTGATTTAATAATTCCGATTGTTCAACAGAAGCGTAAAGCTTATCAAACTTCAATAATTCGGGATGGAATTCTAGGCGGTCTTCGTTTAATTCTATAGCTTCATTAGGCAGAAATAACGTATCAATAACTTTTATTTTATTCGATTTCTCCCGATTTAAAAGCTTGTTAAAATTGGTTTGTTCAGATAAAAACTGCTGCTGTAAAACTTTTAGTAATTGTTCCATTTCATTTTGGCGCATTTGCAATCGCAATACATCAACTGCTGAAGCTTTTCCAACTTCAACCGAAGTTAACGCTAAAGTTTCATAGGTTTTTAGGAGTTTAATATTATCCTTTAAAATGGCTTGTTTTGCTTTGTTTCCATATAAATTGTAATACGATTGGGAAACAGAAGCAATTAACTTTCGTTTGGCAATAACAATGTCTTCGTATTTTGAATCGGCCAATGAACTAACATAATTTTCTCTGGCAGTAATATTGCCAAACCAAGGTAACATTTGTTTTGCAGACACTTTAAATCGCTGGGCACCGGTTCTTGTTTCTGGTTCACTAACAAAATAGCCTACTCCTAATTCTGTGTTAGGTATGTTATTGACTTCATTTACTTTTTCTGATGCAATTTTATACTGTAATTCAAATTTTTGAATTTCCGGGTTGCTAAACAAAGCTTCATCTAGATAAGTTTCTAGTTGCTGAGAATTACCTTCTAAAAAAAAGAAAATAAAGGCAAAAATCAAGATGGTGTTTATATTCAATTTTAAATATTTCATTTTGATACTTTATTAATTTCTAACTCCTTTTTCCAACTAAATAAAACAGGTACAATAAAATAAGAGCTTATATCTATAATCATTCCGCCAAAAATGGGGATAGCCATAGGAATCATGATATCGCTTCCCCTGCCAGTTGATGTTAACACAGGTAACAAGGCCAAAACGGTGGTAACGGTTGTAATTAAGCAAGGTCGAATACGTTTGCTTGCAGCTGTTAAAGTTGCATGATAAATTTGCTTTTTAGTTGAAGGTTGCTCTTTTTTAAAGGTTTGCGTTAAATAAGTCGCCATAACAACACCATCGTCTGTAGCTATTCCGAATAAAGCTATAAATCCCACCCAAACGGCGACACTTAAATTGATGGTTTTCATATTGAAGAGGTCTCGCATATTTTCGCCAAACAAACTAAAATTTAAAAACCACTCCTGTCCATACAACCAAATCATAATAAAACCACCAGCAAAGGCGACTGTGATTCCTGTAAAAATCATGAGCGATGTGCTTACCGATCTAAATTGAAAATACAGAATTAAAAAAATAATTATTAGCGCCAATGGAATTACAACCGACAATGTTTTTTCTGCACGTAATTGGTTTTCGTAAGTTCCTGTGAATTGATAATTAATTCCTTTGGGAACTTCCAATTCACCTGAATCGATTTTCTTTTGAATTAATGCTTGTGCATTTTCAACGACATTTACTCCTGCATAACCATCTAACTTATCGAACAATACGTAACCAACTAAAAAGGTATCTTCACTTTTAATTACCTGTGGCCCTTGCTCGTATTTAATCGTTGCCAATTCTGTTAAAAGTACCGGACTGCCATTGGAAACAGGAACATAAATTTGTTCTAAATCTTTAGGGTTTGCACGCAATTCTCTGGGGTAGCGTACACGAACGCCATAGCGTTCTCTGCCTTCAACGGTTTGAGTTAGCACCATACCGCCAACAGCAACTTTTAAAATATTTTGAACTTCTTCAATAGTAACCCCATATCTTGCAATTTTTTCTCTATCAATATCAATTAACAAATAAGGCTTACCAACAATTCTATCTGCAAAAACAGCTTCTTTTTTTACGCCTTCAGCGTCCTTTATAATTGTCTCTAACTGAATACCAAAGGCTTCAATTTGTTTTAAATCTTGCCCTTTTACTTTTATTCCCATGGGAGCACGCATGCCTGTTTGCAACATTACCAAACGGGTTTCAATAGGTTGTAATTTAGGTGCCGAAGTCACTCCTGGCAATTTGGTAACTCTAACTATTTCATTCCAAATATCGTCGGGAGATTGTATTTCTGGTCGCCAGTTACGAAAGAATTCCCCATTATTGTCTTCTATTAATTGAGTCCTATCAACAGGAATAAAAATACCTTTATCGGAGTTATTCGGATTAGCAATAAAACGACCATCTGTTAATTCAAATAAACCATCGGTATTTACCTTATACCGCTGGCGTTCGCCTTTTTCATTCAACATATATTCTGGTTTATATTGAATTATATTTTCGTACATCGATAAAGGTGCAGGATCGAGAGCCGATTCTGTTCGACCTGCTTTCCCAACGACGGTTTTTATTTCTGGAATACTGGCAACTGCCATATCTAACTGCTGTAAAACGCGCTTATTTTCTTCTACACCAGCATGAGGCATTGAGGTTGGCATCAATAAAAAGGAGCCTTCATTTAAAGAGGGCATAAACTCTTTACCAGTATTTTTCATTATAAAAAATCCAAAAACAACAAGGGTTGTTGGAATACATAAAAAAAGGAATCGGTTATGTAAAGCCCAATTTAAAATTATGGTGTAATATTTCTGAAATACAATAAATACACCTAACAATCCGAAACAAATAACACTTACAAAAATTACATTTAAAAGGATGTTCTTATCAACTCCCAATGGTCGCCAATATTCGGCTAAAAGCAATACAATAGCCAAAGCAGCCATTGAAATATTTACAAGATTTTTTGAAATTAAAAAATGATAATTATAAAATGATGCTTTTATTTCTGATGTATTAAGATAAAGAGATAACACCGCTACAACTCCAAAACCAACGAGTAAAACTCCAATCCAATACCCCGAAACCACAACCAGAATACCCAAAACAATCCATACGGAATTTAAAATAAAACGCATACGTTTTCTAATAGTTCGCTTTTTGAAAATGGAAGCTGCAAAGGGCGGAATTAAAAATAAGGCAATAAATAAGGCAGCAATAAGGGCGAATGTTTTGGTAAAAGCTAAAGGTCTGAAAAGTTTTCCTTCGGCGCCTATCATTGTAAACACAGGTATAAAACTTATTATGGTAGTCATTACCGCGGTAACAATTGCTCCTGAAACTTCAGCTGTAGCGTTGTAAACTAGGTTGTTTATAGGAAGATGCGCTTCATCTTCATCCATGTGTCTTATAATATTTTCTGATAAAATTACGCCAACATCTACCATAGTTCCAATGGCAATAGCAATACCCGAAAGTGCTACAATATTGGCATCTACATTAAATAGTTTCATTGTAATAAAAACCATGAGTACAGCAACTGGTAACAAACCAGATATTAAAACCGAAGCACGCAAATTAAATACCATAACAATAATTACAAGAATGGTAATTAGTATTTCTAAAGTTAGGGCTTCATTAAGCGTTCCTAAAGTCTCTTGAATAAGTTCTGTTCTATCGTAAAATGGCACTATGGTAAGTTGAGATATGCTGCCATCACTTAATGTTTTACTTGGTAAACCAGAGGCTAATTCAGTAATTTTATCTTTTACATTATTAATTACTTCCAAAGGATTTGCGCCATAACGTGCTACAACAACCCCACCAACAACTTCTGCGCCTTCTTTATCCAAAATTCCTCTTCTTGCAGCTGGTCCTAAAGAAACCTTTGCTATGTCTCTTATTTTAATAGCTGTGAAATCTTTGGAAGTGACTACTGTATTTTCTATATCTGAAACCGATTTAACATAACCCAATCCACGTACTAAATATTCGGCTTGATTGATTTCTAAAGTTTGAGCACCAATATCTTTATTACTCTCTTTTACAGCCTTAACAACCTGATTTAAACCAATATTATATTGACGCATTAATTCTGGATTGACATCAATTTGATATTCCTGAACGTAACCGCCAATAGATGCAACCTCTGAAACGCCACTTGCTGAAGACAAAGCATATTTAACGTAATAATCTTGAATACTACGGAGTTCCTGTAAATCCCAACCGCCTGTAACAGTACCGTTTTTATCACGCCCTTCTAAAGTATACCAAAAAATCTGACCTAAACCAGTAGCATCTGGTCCCAATGAAGGGTTAACACCTTCCGGAAGCACATTGCTAGCCAGAGAATTTAATTTTTCGAGAATA
>NZ_CP007202.1:75000-112500 GCF_000941055.1 Siansivirga zeaxanthinifaciens CC-SAMT-1
AGCTTTATCGAATAAATCGCTAGAAAATGCTAATGTGTTTCTGGTGGTTAGTTCGGGTACATTTAATACACCGTTGGAGTCTTGTGCGTTTTGATATAAGATGGTATTGTGCAGAGAGAATTTACCAACTTTAATTTCGTTTTCTAATTTGGCTCTTAAATAATTAATTGTACCGGAATTTTGAAATGGGCTTATTTGTAATGTGGTTTGATCTTGTTTGAAGTAAACATAATCGGTTATAGCTGAATAATCGATATTAATATTTGCTAGCTTTTTGTAATTTAATTCGAATGCTAATTGTTGGGTTTCTATATTACTAAATGAGTTTTGCCAATTGTAAGCTACATAATCGCTTTGATATAATAGTGTGTTGTAATTAGGGGCTTTGGAACTGTGATTTATTGTGGCATTGGCATAAATCTCGTCGTTTAATTTAAATGCTGCCTTGGCTTTTATGAAGTTACCATCGAAATCGCCTGAAATATTTAAACCGATTTCGCCATTAAGGTCGAAACCTTTGTATTGTTTATGATATTTTCCGCCGGCAGCAAAAACATCGCCTTTTAATCTGTTGATTATTGTGTTTCCATTTAGCACAACCAACTTATCGTAACCATAATTAAAATTAGTATTACTTATATTAAACTGTAAATCGCCTAATATGTTATTGCTGTAATTTAATTGTAATTGGTTGTAGAAATTCTCTAGGGTTGCTCTGTCTTTTAATCGAGAATTTTTAAAAGCAGCACCAAAAAAGGCGCTAGAGGCTGTTTGATCGTATTGATAATATTTGTCTTCAAAAGATATAACATGCCCAAAGCTTAAATGATTTTTTGCAACAGAATCGTTTTGTTTTACCAAACTGTAGGAATGCTCTAAATGAAAACGCTTACCTCTTAGCATGCTTTCTGCATTTTCAAATTGGACTTCAAAAATAGATCGATCTAAAAACTCTGGATCGCCTGTTTCGAAATTTGGTATAAACGAATCTAAAATCCCACCGTTTTCTTGGTTTAATATATCTTGAGCAACTATATGCCCTCTCGCATTATAGCGCTTGTTTTTTGTTTGATAGTTACTGGTAAACCTGAAATTTCCTGTGCTCGCCAAAATGTGTTGGTATTTTCCTAAAGACCTGAGTCCTTTGTAGGCTATTGAAAAGTTAAATTGAGGCGATGTGTTTATGGTGAAAAATGAATCTGCCAATTGACCTTGCTCGAAAGCCGATTTAAACACCAACTCGGTTAATGGTGTTGGAACACGATAATAGCTAATATCTTCAATCTCCATATAATTAAAATGCTTTGCTAGTGCACCAAAATTGGGCATTAAACTGGTATTTTGAAAATTATATGTGAGACTGTTATAAGTTTGCCCCATGTTTGAGAAAGGCATTAAACCAAACCCATCTCTTCTTAAATAATTAAATTTATACTCTTTTTGAATCGTTAAAGTCGTATCGACATAAGTTGTATCGTTAGTGAAAGATATTATTTTGTAATCTTGAATTTTGGGTTTATCTATTAAATTTTTAACCGCTCTACCCAGTGAATCTTTACTAACAACATCACCTATACCTAACTCTCGACTTAATCTACTCGGCTTTTTTTGAGCTGAAACCGTTTGAATTGCTAACATTATTAAAACCAAAACAATTTTGTACAGGTGTCTATGATATTTTAAACTTTGTTTTGTTAATGTTGTTTGCATTTTAAAGATTTCTTTAAATAACCTCATAAATTGTGTTATAAATTTTCGGGAACAAAAGTAATTATTTGAACGTAACGAAAGGAGAAATATTTTAAATATCAAAAGCCAACAGAAATGTTGGCTTTCGGGAGCGTTTTTTATATTAAAAAACAATATTTAAATTATTTGAATTAGTCTTACACAAACTTGGCGAAATTATTTGATTTTACCAAACCTTTGCAAACATTTGTTAATAGACTTTTCAAAAAAAGCCAACGTGCTATTCTAGTGAAAATTCATTTAATATTAATAAATTTGAAGGTTAAGAATTTGAAATGCTCCTAAAACAATTTAGCGATTTTAATTTAGAATGTGGTACAGACGAAGCTGGCCGAGGATGTTTGGCAGGACCTGTTACCGCAGCTGCCGTTATGCTGCCTTTAAATTTTGAAAATACGGTGCTAACAGATTCGAAAAAATTAAGTGAAACAAAAAGAGATTTACTAAAACCCGTAATTGAATCTGAAGCTCTTACTTTTGGTGTTACACATATTTTTGAAGATGAAATAGACCAGATTAACATTCTTAACGCTTCCATTTTGGCGATGCAAAAATCGATTGCCAAACTAAATCCGTTACCAGAATTTATAATTATTGATGGTAATAAATTTAAGCCCTACAAAAACATTCCATACCAAACCATTGTAAAAGGTGATAGCAAATACCTTAGTATTGCCGCTGCATCGGTACTAGCAAAAACATACAGAGATGAATTCATGAATAAAATACATGAAGAATTCCCTATGTACAACTGGAAAAAAAATAAAGGATACCCTACCAAAGAGCATCGCGAAGCCATTAAAACCTATGGCCCTTGCAAATACCACAGAAAATCCTTTCGCTTGTTACCAGAACAACTTGAATTCGAGTTCTAAGTTTGCCTAAATTTTACTTATTAATAAATGTAAAAATATGTAGGTTTGTAAAAATAAAAACCTGCTATGAGATTTATTTGTTTCGCATTACTTACAATACTAGCTTTTAGTTGTTCAAACTCGAATACAGAACGCATTAATTTAATAGATTTTGTTCCAGAAAACAGTTCGGTAATTGTTAAAACAACTAACGTTGAAACTTTAAAAAGCAGTTTAAACAATAGCGATTTCCTTCAAAAATTCACTAATGCACCAGGAACAAAACTTTTAAAAACGCAATTAAAAAATTTATCGTTAATAAAATCTAAAGGCGATTTACTACTTTGTTTTTCTAAGGATAATAAAGACAGTTTGCAATACACCCTCATTACAAAATACCAAACTGATTTATTTAAAAGAGATTCCTTAAAAAATTACATGGAGGAAACTTTAAAAACCGATGAAGCGACCATTACAAAATCTACTTTCGAAAAAACTGTTTTTTATAGTGCTGTTATAGACAGTACTTTCTTGGTGTCTTCATCAAAAACAATTATTGAAGCTGCTTTTTCTAATAGTAATAAGGATGCCGAATTAAATAAAATTTTTCAAACAACAAGTAACGACAAAACACTGTCTATAATAATAAAAGCTGATAATCCTTTTGTTAAAAGCCTGTTTAAAGAAAAATCGTTAAATCTTAAAACATTTACAAGTTATATTGCTTTAGATGCCGAAATTAATCAGAATGAATTTGTTTTTGATGGAATTACAACCGCTACCGATTCTACAAAAAGTATTATTAATGTTTTTAAAAATACGATTCCACAAGAAAATCAAATTCAAAAGGTGGTTCCTTCTAACAGTGATGGTTTTTTAAGTTTTACGTTTAATGATTTTGAAATACTCAAAACCAATTTAAATGCCTTCAAAAAGAGAGATTCATTAGAAGCTAATTTAAATTTGTTTAGCAACATTACTGAAGTAGGTGTGCTGTATCAGGATAAAAACCGAGCTATAATTTTAAACTCCATAGATGTTATTGAAACCGAAGACGCCATTTCTAATGAGCAAACTATTCTGGAAACTTTCCGACAGGTAAACATTTATAATTTTAGTGAACCTCATTTATTTAAGGACACCTTTTATCCTTTAGTGACTTTTGAAAATGCCAATAAATACTGTGTTTTAGACAATTATTTTGTTTTTAGTGATACTATTGAAATATTACAAAACGTAATTTCAAACTACCAAAACCAAACAACTATTAACGAAACCGATGCTTTCAACAATATTAAAGGTAATTTGAGCAATGCTGCTTCGATGCTTTTGGTTGCAAATCCAACGACTTTAAACACTATTATAAACTCAAATTTTAACGCCCCTTTAAATTTGAATCTAGACTTTTATAACACCTCGGCCGTGCAATTTATATACGATGGTTATTTTGCTCATATACATGGCATCATCAAGAAAAATAAGGTTAAAGCAGTTAAAAATGCTATTACAGAAATTTTAAACATAAAACTAGACAGCGATATACTTAACAATCCACAATTGGTAACCAATCATATAACTAATGAAAAAGAGATTGTTGTTCAGGATATAAAAAACAACCTGTATTTAATTTCAAATAAGGGTAAAGTGCTTTGGAAAAAACAAATTAATGCTCCAATTCTTGGAGAAATTAGTCAAATTGACATCTACAAAAATGGTAGGCTTCAATTGGCTTTTGCTACACCAAATGCTATTTTTGTAATTGATAGAAATGGCAATGATGTTGCTCCTTTTCCATTACAATTTAAAGATAATGTTACCCAGCCACTATCGGTTTTCGATTACGATAAAAACAAAAACTACCGCCTTTTGCTTACCCAAGAAAATTCAACATTAATGTACGACACAAGTGGTAAAATTGTAAAAGGATATAGTTTTAAGGCCGATAGTAAAATTATTAGTCAGCCAAAACATTTTAGAATTGGCAGTAAAGATTATATTGTTTTAAAAACCGCTAATAAAGTTCATATTTTAGACAGAACAGGCAAAACAAGAGTCACTCCTAAAGCATCTTACTCCTACTCCAGCGAGCCCATATTTTTACATAACAATTTATTTACAACTACAGGCATTCAAGGCGATATAATAAGCATAGAGGCTTCGGGAAATACCGCTTCAAAAAAAATAAATCTCCCAGAAAAACATCATATAACTGCTTCGAGCAAAACTTTAGTAACACTTGGAGAAAACAAATTAACTATAAAAGGGAAAACTATCGAACTGGATTATGGTAATTATACAAAACCAGAACTTTTCTACATAAAGGACAAAAATTATGTGGCCCTAACAGATTTACAAACTCAAAAAGTATATATTTTCGATAGTCTTGGGCAACTTCTTCCTAATTTTCCTGTATATGGAACCTCGGTTATTGCACTAGACCAAATAAATAAAGACCAGGATTTAGAGTTTATCACTAAAGGAGAAAGTAATTCAATTTTAATTTATCAAATTAACTAAAGCGGTAAAATTTAACTTTACACTTTTAAAAACAAATCATGATTACACGCAAAAATGCTTCAATCTCGAAATTCATAATTCACAAAGTTGGAAATAAATTTAACGACACTAAAAATGCTTTTTCAGAAAAATTAGTCGATTTCGACGAACCAAGTTACGAGTTAATGTTGCCGTTTTTACTTAGGCCTTTTGGAAGTTTGGTACAAAGCTACAGATTTAATCATCATGCCGATATTTCATTAAACGAAATAAACAGTTATAGCACTCAAATATTTAATGACGAAGAGGCTTTTATTGAAGTTTCAAAACATATAGTAACTCATTTATACGAACAATCAACCTCTGCAAATATTAAAACAGGTGATGTTTTAGTTGTTATGTTTGAAGGTATTGAGTTTAACGAAATTACTACCAACGCACTGGGTATCTTTAAAATTGAAAATAAAGTTAATTTCTTTCAAACCTATCTTGAAAATAATAGTTACGATGTTTTAGTACAAAAAGGTATTAGTTCTAAAAAAGTTGATAAAGGCTGCTTAATTCTAAACCAAAGCGATAACGAAGGGCAAATTGTTTTAAGTGTAGACAATAACAGCTACGATGCTCAATATTGGCTTAACCAGTTTTTAAATATTAAATATGCAGACGATGCGAACAATCATACGCATCAATACATAGAACTATGCAAAGAATTTTCTGAAGAGATAATAAAATCGACTTATGGGGCGCACGAACACAATAATTTTCTAGCTAAAACCATCGATTTTTTTAAAGAAAATGAAGTTGTTAATGTAGAGCGTTTTAAAGATGAAGTCTTTGAAGAAGACAAACACAAAACCCTATTCGATGATTATAAAAAAACCTTCGAAGACGAGCAAAACATAGTTATTAGAAACCAATTTGATATTGCCGAGAGTGTAGTAAACAAAGACAAGAAAAAAATAAAAACCGATATTAAACTTGATACGCATATTCAAATTAAATTAGATATAGATGCGCCCGATGCTTCGGCAGAATATTTAGAGCGTGGTTACGACGACGAAAAGAAAATGCATTATTATAAGGTGTTTTTTAATGCGGAATCCTAATTTAGAGTTCTAAAAATTATAAATATTTTTTTTGAATAATTTTTATTCGATTAAAACAAATACTCTTTTAACAAAAAAACAGATTTAATAGCGTCTTCTACCCCTATTATCTCGCATTTCTTGCATTTTTTTAGTAATGGTTTGTTTATATTCGTTTTTTGTAATTTCCTTTCCTTTGTTGGGAGCTTCAATTTGTATTTTTTCTTTGGTATTTAGAACAATTTTAGAACATAAAATAGTAGTATTTCCAGCACTTACTTCTAAAATTAACCCAGGAAGTCCCCAATATTCAGCTGGTCCGTGACTCACTGGTATTTGTAATGTATACCAAGCTTCAACTTCTGTAATTTGTATAGGTTTTTGACTAGTATCCGCTCCTGATTCTACTTTATTATCGGTAGTATTATTTTCTAGCTCACTCCACGAAAACGAATACCATGTTAAATAAGCGGTTGGTATAGAAGCGGTGGCTTTAAAACACATGTATTGACCAATTTGTTTTGATTCGGTTCCCATAATCCATTCTATTGGCAGTAATTCATCTTTAACTAAAAACTGTTTCCCATAAAATTCCTGACTCTGTACTAAAAGGTTTTCCTTTATATTTTTATATTGCCTACCCGGAGCAAAAATTTTCCCCCAGGAATCTGTTGCACCTGAAATAGCATCTAATTTCTCTTCTTCATCAAACAAAGATTCTTGTTTATTAAAACTTAAAATATAGGTTTTTTCTAGTCTATTTCTTAAGCGTAAAAACATATCTTTTTTTTGTGCCTCAGTCATTTTAGAACCCCAAGATCCTAAATCCATTCTAGATTTCGACATATAATAAGCTTTTCCTTGAAAATCTTGAACATTTGGTGTTACAGATAATAACAATAAAAAACACAGCAGACTAACTTTAAACAAGATTGATTTCATAGAATGAATATTTAGATATTTTGTTTAATAAATGTAATAAAATATTAAACATTTTGTTTCAATCATAAAAATAAAAAATATAATTATCGTTTTTATTTACCTCTTTTAGAAAAACTTAGCTTCAAAAAGTATTGAAAAATGCTTCAGTAATTTTTCTTTTACCTCCTCCATTGACACTTTTTCAACGCCAAGTTCCACATGTAATGAGGTCACAGCTTTTCCTCGAATACCACAAGGGATAATATTATCAAAGTAGCCTAAATCGGCATTAATATTAAGAGCAAAACCGTGCATGGTTACCCAACGACTGGCACGAACACCCATGGCACAAATTTTACGGGCAAACGGCGTGCCTGCATCTAACCAAACTCCGGTCTCGCCATCACTACGTCCCGATTGTATTCCGTAATCATTTAAAGTTAGGATAATAACTTCTTCAAGAAATCGTAAATATTTATGAATATCGGTAAAGAAATTATCCAAATCCAAAATTGGATACCCAACAATTTGCCCAGGCCCATGGTAAGTTATGTCGCCGCCACGGTTAATTTTATAAAAAGTAGCATCTTTTTGAGTTAGTTGCTGCTCATTTAAAAGAAGATTAGACATATCGCCACTTTTTCCTAAGGTATAAACATGCGGATGCTCTACAAATAAGAAATAATTATTGGTTTTAAAATTAGTATTTTCTTGTCTATTTTTAATTTTAGCATCAACAATACCTTTAAATAATGTCTCCTGATAATCCCAGGTTTCTTTATAATCTTTTAAACCTAAATCTTGTAGTTTTATGTCTTTATTCATAGCCTACAAAATTACAATATTTTTATATTTTAACGGTTGGGATTGTTAAGAATAACCAGAGCTGCTATAACGCCTGGAACCCAACCACAAAGCCAAAGTAAAAAAACGATTAAAATGGATCCGCAACCTTTACCAATAACTGATAATGGCGGACAAACGATTGCTAATAAAACTCTCCAAAAACTCATTTTAATTTAATTATTATTTGATTGATTACTAATACTTGACGTTATCTATTAATTTTTGTTACAACACAACATCTTATTTCATTTTTTAATAAATAATAGTAGTTTAGTAGCATGAGAAAAAAATTGATTTTTGTACTACTTATTTTGATGACTTTAAAAGCTGAAGCACAGTTTAGCTTTTCTGGACATATAGATAATAAAGAGTGGCACAACAATGTTTATCTCTCTGTAATTGATGATTACAGAAAAATTTCGGGCTTATATTTTGAACAAATTATTGCGAAAGTAAACACCGATAGTCTTGGCTATTTCGAATTTACCGGAAACCAACTGGAAAACGAAAATAGAATTTACAGAATTCATGTTGATAATTGCTTTAACAACCAAGATAACAAAACGCATTTTGATGGGTATTGCGACGATAGTAAAGAAGTTATTTTTATAGCTAAAAACAACGACACCATTGTATTCCCTTTTACTTTCGATAAACAAATGTTTTGCGATATAAAATCTACTAACGAAAAAGCAACTGTTTTTGCTAGAGTCGACTCCTTAAAAGATGTTATGAAATTTGCTTTTAGTGAATTTCGAAGCGAAGCAAATAGAAAACTTAACAATAAAAAATGGTTTAATACGCTTCAAAATTTTGGCGATCAACTTAACGAACCTTTAGCAGACCTCTATATTTATTCTTTTTTATCGGATCGCAGAAATGAATTGCATGAACATTACTTAGAAGACTTAAAAAGCAATAATTATTACGATAAATTATTAGAAAACCTAAATAAGGTTTATCCCAATTCGACTTATGCGACTCAGTATAAAAACGAACTTAATTCAGATAAATTTATAATTAATAAAGTTTCTAATAGTGGCTTTAATTGGTTCTATATTATAGTGCCTTTGCTTATAATTTCAGTTATTTTAAATGTATGGTTATTAATTTCCTCTAAAAACAATAAATCAAAACAAGTCACCGAAACTAAAGAACAACTAACCAAACAAGAGCAAAATGTGCTTAATTTATTGTTAGAAGATAAATCGAATAAAGACATTGCCGATGCCCTTTTTATTAGTTTAAGCACGGTTAAAACGCATATAAACAATATTTACAGGAAATTAAATGTGCAGTCTAGAGAAGAAACCAAGTCGTTGTTTAATAGCTAATTACAAAAAATCAACCTAAGTACTAGTACCAATTTCATCCTTTAAAAAAGGCTTGGTTTAAAAAAAAATCATCAAGTTTGTTTTAGAAACATTTAAATAGAAATAATTATGACTCTTACTAAAACTCATTTTTCATCATTAAAAACAACATTAACTTTCGTTTTTTTCTTATTCGTTTATGCTGTAAATTTTGCTCAAGAAACCGATTCTAACGCTGGTGTTTTAACTTTTAAAGAAGAAGAGATTGACTACGGAACCATCAAACAAAATGCCGATGGCGAACGCATCTTCTCATTTACAAATACAGGAAAAAGTCCTATTGTAATTTCAACAGTAAAAACATCTTGTGGTTGTACAGTGCCTTCGTATTCTAAAGAACCTATTTTACCGGGTAAAACAAGCGAAATTAAAGTTAGATATGCAACAAACAGAATAGGCGTATTTAAAAAAACCATTACTATTGTTTCTAACGCTTCAGAACCAAACAAAATAATTAGAATTAAAGGTGAAGTTTTAGCGCCAGAATCAGCAACAAAATAAATTTCTGCTGCTTTTTATTATAAAACAAAAATCTACATATAAGTTGTATGCTAATTTTTTGAAAATAGTGTAATTTTGCACTCGTCTGTCGCAAAAGGCAGGTTATCAAAATTAATTAGCATGCAACTTTCAGAACAAGAAATAGTAAGAAGAGAAAAATTAGAAAGACTTCGCGAACTAGGTATTAATCCCTATCCTGCAGATTTATATCCTGTTACACATACTTCAAAACAGGTAAAAGAGCAATTTGAAGCCGATAAGGAGGTCGTTATTGCTGGTAGGTTAATGATGATTAAAGTTCAAGGAAAAGCAAGTTTTGCTGAATTACAAGATGCCGAAGGAAAAATACAAGTGTATTTTAACCGTGACGAAATTTGCCCGGGTGAAGACAAAGAAAAATATAACGAAGTTTTCAAAAAATTACTAGACTTTGGTGATTTTGTTGGTATTGAAGGTGTTTTATTTACCACACAAGTTGGAGAAAAAACCGTTAAAGTAAAAGACTTTACACTTCTTAGTAAAGCTTTAAAACCACTACCGCTTCCAAAAGAAAAAGATGGCGTTGTTTATGATGCCTTCACAGACCCAGAACAACGTTACAGACAGCGTTACGCCGATTTGGTTGTAAACCCTAAAGTTAAAGATGTTTTTATAAAACGAACTAAACTTTTTAATGCCATGCGTCAGTTTTTTAATGATGCTGGTTATTTTGAAGTTGAAACACCCGTATTACAATCCATTCCTGGTGGTGCAGCGGCTAGACCGTTTGTAACACACCACAATGCTCTAGATATTCCGTTATATATGCGTATAGCCAATGAGCTTTATTTAAAACGTTTAATTGTTGGTGGTTTTGATGGTGTTTATGAGTTTTCTAAAAACTTTAGAAATGAAGGCATGGACAGAACGCATAATCCTGAGTTTACTGCCATGGAAATTTATGTAGCCTACAAAGACTACAATTGGATGATGACTTTCTGCGAAAAACTATTAGAACATTGCGCAGTAGCTGTTAACGGGACCACCAAAGCTAAATTTGGTGACCATGAAATAGATTTTAAAGCACCATATGCTAGAGTAACAATGGCCGACTCTATTAAGCATTTCACTGGTTTCGATATTACAGGTAAAACAGAAGCCGAAATTAGAGCCGCTGCAGAAGGCATGGGTATTGAGGTTGACGATACCATGGGTAAAGGCAAACTAATTGATGAAATTTTTGGTGAAAAATGTGAGGGTAATTACATACAACCTACATTCATTACAGACTACCCTAAGGAGATGAGTCCGTTGTGCAAAGAACACAGAGAAAACCCTGAATTAACTGAGCGTTTCGAGTTGATGGTATGTGGTAAAGAAATTGCGAATGCTTACTCCGAACTAAACGATCCTATCGACCAACGTGAACGCTTCGAGCATCAAATGGAATTAGCGAAAAAAGGAGACGATGAAGCTACTGGCGTTATAGATTACGATTTTTTACGCGCTTTAGAATACGGTATGCCTCCAACATCGGGTATGGGTATTGGTATGGATCGATTAATTATGTTTTTAACTAATAACCAATCTATTCAAGAGGTTTTATTCTTCCCGCAAATGCGTCCAGAGAAAAAGGCGCTTGAATTAAGCGAAAATGAAAAAGTGATTTTCGAGATATTAAAAACTCAAAATGGCATTTCTTTAAACAACCTGAAAACTCAATCTGGTTTAAGTAATAAAGCATGGGATAAAGGTATTAAAGGCTTAACAAAACATAAAGTAGCCAAAGTAACTAAAACTGAAGATGATTTAATTGTTGAAATTATCTAGCCCTTACGTTACATTATTTATAAAAAAGGAGCCTAAAAAGCTCCTTTTTTATTTCTAGAACTCAAATTATAACAATAAAAAAATCCAGCAACTCAATAGTTACTGGATTTTTTATAAACTAACCAACTAAACTTAATTTACTAACTAATAATCTTCTCAAAAAAAAAAGGTTGAGTAATTACATGTATCAAATTAATTACATTACAAAGAGAAGGAATAAATACCATTTACTAAAATTATTTAGAAATGTTTAACACCTTATATTTATAATTTTACAATTTTATTAAGAATAATATATCTATATGTTAATTTTTTAAGACGAAACAGCGCTCAAATTGGAAGTTTGTCAATTTTAGCCAAATTCAAAGAGAATTATATAATCATAAAAAGATTGTTTATTTTTGCTGTATGACAAAACACCTCATTAGCCTACTTTTGTTTTGTTTTTGTGTTTTTGTATGTGCACAAAACGACAGTTTATCTATTAAAAATGGTATTGAAAATCCGAGTATTTTAAGCACCCATCATTTTGGTATTTTTAGCGGTAGAATTAATCAGAATTTTAAAATAGCACCACCAAAAAAAACAACCCTTTTTATAAATTCGGCTAGCGGTAACAACTTTCATCCTTTTGTTGAAGCTTACCTACCAAAAGATCCTGAAGTAAGAGAACGCTTAAGCAAAGTAATTTGGCACGATCGTATTTTTAATTTTGTAGACCAAGAAACCACCCCTGCCGATTATATGAATATTGTAATTGATGCAATCATTAAAGATTACAGAATTGGTGCTAACTTTCCAATAAATAAAAATCATGAATTAAGCTTTACTCTTAGAGCAAATCATATAACAAAAGGTAAATATCCTTTTACTATTTTTACAGGAGACGAAGCCATTGAATGGTTTCATAGTAATATTGCTGGTGGGGAAGACCCTTATGGAAGACGCTATTACGGTTTAAACCAGGTTAATTTTAAATATACCGATAGAAACGGCAAGGTTTTAGAACTTAATAATAATGATTTTTTTGTGAGCGGTATCGAATTTAATCATTACTACTACCCAACGCTAACTATTAACAAAACCAAAAATATCTTTTTAAATTTTGGAAGTCATTTAAGTATGAATACTACTAAATTTAATAGCTCTATAGATTTAGGACTTTCGGTTAACGCCCTTAAGAAAATCACTTTTAATGACACATATGAATTAGATTTTGGTATGGGATTTAGCGGCTTACGTAAAAACCTCATCGATTTTAAAGACAATATAGATTTAGGCAACAACGCTTATTTAGGCACTTTTGAAACCACTTTTGAAATTGCAAAATTTACTAAAAAAAGAAACTACAATAGCTTTGGCATAAATTATCATTTACAAACCCGTTACAATAAAAAAGAAGAAGCTTCCTATTATAAATTACTAGGGAAATGGCGCGAAATTAATGGTGGTTGGCAACATGGGTTTGAAACGCTTTACAAAAATTTATCCTATTGGACATTTATTTATACCTACGGAAGACCTAGCTTCAAATTATCAGTATATTTCCAAGAAGATTTTTATGTTAATAACGCACCCGATGTGCAAGCAGGCATTGGTATAAAAATTCCGATTTTAAAATAACTTCATCAATCCTATAATCAAAAAAAGATAAGTTTCAGATAAAAAAGTATCTGCAATTAAACCTTTTAAAAGTTTTCTTGTCTTAGAAGTAATTAAACAAAATTATTATAAGATGAAGACATTATTGATTATTGCTATTGCCCTGATATCATTTCATGGCATTGCCCAAGAAAAAAAAGAACGTCCTAACAGAGAGGATCGTCATGCCATCATGAAAGACCTTACTCCTGAAGAAGCTGCAGAATTAAGAACAAAGCATATGACGCTTCATTTAGATTTAAATACAGATCAACAAAAGAAAATTTTCGCTTTAAATCTTGAAAACGCAAAAATGCGTCAATCAATTATGGAAGCTCATAAAGCTCAAAAAGAAGCCGGAAATATGCAAAAACCTTCTAAAGAGGCCATGCTTAAAAGACAAAATAACAAATTAGACCATCAAATTGCGATGAAAGCAAAAATGAAAAATATTTTGGATGAAAACCAATATGCAAAATGGGAAAAAGGCTTAGAGCGTATGGCTGTAAATAAAAATTTAAAGAAAAAAGACAGTTATAAAAACAGAATTTAGATTCGTTAGATTTGGTTATAGTTTAGTTGATGTAAAGCGCATTTTTAAATTAAAAATGCGCTTTTACTTTTTTACAATGTTTTAGCAACCTTATTTACTGCTGCAATAGTAAAATCTAAATCTTCATAAGACAAGGCATCTGTTATAAACCAAGTTTCGAAAGCACTTGGTGCAATATAAACTCCATTATTTAGCATGCCATGAAAGAATGTTTTAAAAGTTTCATTATTACCTAGCGCAGCCGTTTTAAAATCTACAACTTCTGCTTCATCAAAATGAACTGAAATCATAGAACCAACTCTGTTTATTGTATGCGTAATATTATTTTCATTTAACACGTTAGCAATACCGTTATGCAAATATTCTGTTTTGTTTGCTAATCGTTTAAAAACTTCACCATCTTTATTTAAAGCGGTTAACATAGCTAAACCGGCAGCCATTGCTAAAGGGTTCCCACTTAAAGTCCCAGCCTGATACACGGGCCCAAGAGGCGCTAGATAATTCATAATTTCATTTTTAGCAGCAAAAGCACCAACAGGCAATCCGCCACCAATTACTTTTCCAAAACAAACAATATCGGCTTTGATATTATATAATTCTTGAGCCCCACCTTTTGCTAAACGAAATCCCGTCATAACCTCATCGAAAATCAATAAAATGTCATGTTCATCACACAACAATCTTAGTTTAGCTAGAAAATCATTTTTTGGTGGCACACAGCCCATGTTACCAGCTACAGGCTCAATAATAATGCATGCTATTTCATTTTTATTGGCTTCAATTAAAGCCTTTACATTTTCAATATCGTTATAATTTGCCAGTAAGGTATCTTTTGCAGTCCCTGCTGTAACACCCGGACTGTTAGGTACGCCAAAAGTACTGGCACCACTGCCCGCCTGTATTAAAAACGAATCGCTATGACCGTGATAACAACCTGCAAATTTTATAATTTTATCTTTTTTAGTATAACCTCTGGCCAATCGAACAGCACTCATGCAAGCCTCTGTACCAGAATTTACAAAGCGTATTTTATCTATGTTAGGAACCATAGAAACAGCTAATTCGGCTATTTTAGTTTCAATTTCTGTTGGCATTCCAAAAGACGTTCCTTTTTTTGCTTTTTCAACCACAGCATCAACAACGGGTTGGTAAGCATGACCTAAAATCATGGGGCCCCAGGAGTTGATATAATCTATTAATCGGTTATCGTCTTCATCAAATAAATAAGCTCCTTTTGCTTCTTTTACAAAAATGGGGGTTCCGCCTACTCCTTTAAAAGCTCTTACGGGTGAGTTTACTCCTCCTGGAATTACTTTTTCTGCTTCAGCAAATAAGGCGCTACTTCTTTTATAAATCATTTTTATTCTATTCTTTTTATTATTTAATAACCAGTTCTTGCCCGATACTTAAATTGGTATCATTCAAATTGTTTAAGTTCTGAATGGTACCTATACTTGTATTGTATTTTTTAGAGATGGAATATAAAGTTTCTCCTTTTTCTACAACATGTTTAAGTTGTTTTATTGGTTGCTTTTCGGCTTTCTCTAATGTGACTGCAACCTGATTTGCATTTGATTTTTTTACCTTTAATTCTTGTCCAACATTTATAGAAGTACCCGATAAATTATTTAACTTTTGAAGTGCTTCAACAGATAAATTATACAGTTTAGAAATACCGTATAAGGTTTCACCTTTATCAACAATATGTATGGAAGCATCTGGAATGTATTGTTCCTCCTTTTCGGTTGCTACTTCTTCAGAATCATCAAAATAATCTTCTGTGTTTTTATAAGTTCGCTTTAATACCTCTTTGTCAAATTCGTGAAGTTTGTAGCGTTCGATTAAGCTGATAAGTTTTTCAGGATATTTTTTATCGGTTGCATAACCCGCAGCTTTTAAACCTCTGGCCCAAGCTTTGTAATCGCCTTTTTTTAATTTGAATAAATTAGCATAACGCTTTCTTTCTGATAAAAACAACGAATGGTCTCTAAACGAATACTTTGCATCAATATATTTCCTAAAACATTCTTGAGCTGCATCGTCGTCATGATAAATTTTATCGCCAGTCCAATCGTGACATTTAATTCCGAAATGGTTATTCGCCTCGGTTGCTAATCGTCCATTGCCCGAACCAGACTCTAAGATACCCTGTGCCAAGGTAATACTGGCAGGAATATAATACAATTGCATTTCGGTTTTTGCAATATCCTTATAATCATCTATATACTTTTCTGTGGCACTTGCATAAACTTTTGTAACAACAGGAAGCTCTTTCAACGTTTTGCTATCGTTTGGCTTGCTCTCTACTTTTTTTACAACGCGCTCGGTTTTTGATTTTGATTTTTTGGAGGTTACTGCTTTTTTAGATTTACAGCTAAATGTAAAAAGCACCACACATAAGAGTATCCAAAATTTATTCATTATACTAGTTTATTGTTTGTAAATTTTTCTTTTTTAGTAGGACATTCATACCTTTAATTCCTTGTAAACCGCCTGTATGAATGGCCAAAATTTTAGAGTGCTTCGGAAAAAATCCTTTTTCTATTAAATAACATATACCAAACATCATTTTTCCTGTGTACACCGGATCTAAAGGCACATTAAAATCGCTTTTGAAGCGGTTTATAAATGAAATTAATTCAGAATTCACCTTGGCATAACCCCCAAAATGATAATCGGTAATTAACTGCCAATTAGATTTGGTTACAAATTTACTAATATCCTTGCTTAAAAAATCGCCTTTTAACGCAGGAAAACCTAAAATTTGTTGCTGCTCGCCAGAACTGTTTATTATTCCCGAAATTGTACCGCCCGTTCCAACGGCTGTACAAACAAAATCGAAGTGTTCTTTATCGTTTTTGGTTAAAATTTCCTCACAGCCTTGAATGGCTAAAGCATTTGTTCCGCCCTCTGGTATCAAATAAAAATCACCAAATGCATGCTTTAAATCATCTAAAAATCCAGAAGTAGTTTTTAACTTATAATCGGTTCTGGAAACAAACCTAAACTCCATGCCACATTGCTTTGCAAACCATAAGGTTGGATTATTATGTATTTGAGATTCTAATTCGTCGCCTCTAATAATCCCAATGGTTTTAAAACCATATAATTGCCCTACCGACGCCACAGCTGCTATATGATTAGAAAAAGCACCACCAAACGTTAATAAGGTTTTTTTATCTTCTTTTTGAGCTTCAAGAATATTATACTTTAATTTTCTGTATTTATTGCCCGAAACAAAATCATGTATAGCATCTTCACGCTTTAAAACCAACTCTAAATTCCATGTATTAGGAATATCAATGGTTACATTTTTTATATTTTCGAGGTTAAAATTCATGGTTGCGAAGATACTTTAAAAATCTCCAAAAGCCTCTGTGTTTTAAATATTCTAAATCCATTTCGTGCGTATAGGCTTCACGCTCGAAAGAGATATTTTTATACGCCAAATGCCAGTTTCTATATGTATAAAGCTTTATTAAAAACTCCAAACCATACCAAACATAAAAAGGAAACACCAAAAGTTCTATCTGTTGTTGTAAATGAATTTTTTCATGATTTACAAAAACACGATTCTTAGATAATTGTTTATCATTTACAAAAATAAACGGAAAAATAGCCATTCCAGAATAGCCTTTCGGGACCAAATATTTAGAAAATAAAATCATGATTTAGTGCTTTCAAAAATCATCCCAAAATACATTATCTTTGTATTTATATGAAAAAAATAATACCCGTAGAAGCAGGCGATTTTTATTTAACCCCAGAAGGCTACCGATGTTTTACAGAACAATACCACTTAAAAAGAGGCTATTGTTGCGAAAGTGGTTGCAGACATTGCCCTTATGGTTTCAATAAAAAAACAAATGCCATAAAAAAGAAAACATCATCTTAACAAACTTTTAGATAGTATTGGTATGATTATTGTTGATTTATAATTGATTAACTAATTTAAAAAGCGCTATGAAAAAAATACTAAAATTTTTGCCGCTACTTGCCTTACTTGTTATTGTTTCGTCATGCTCGTCTGTAAGAGTAGCAACCGATTACGATAAAAAAGCCGATTTTAATTCATATAAAACATTTGCTTTTTTTAAAACAGGAATAGATAAAGCTGAAATAAGCGATTTAGATAAGCGAAGAATTTTACGTGCTATTGAAGCCGAATTACTCGCCAAAGGATTTACAAAATCTGATAATCCCGATTTATTAATAAGTTTATTTACAAAATCGAATCAACGTGTAGATGTTTACAACAACTACTGGGGCATGGGCGCCTGGGGATGGGGCGGCTTCGGTCCGTGGGGAGGTTTTGGTCCTGGTTGGGGCTGGGGTTGGAATCAGCCTAGTGTTTCCACAAGTACCCAAGGCGTTTTATATATAGACT
Source organism: Siansivirga zeaxanthinifaciens CC-SAMT-1 (assembly GCF_000941055.1). Classification (GTDB taxonomy): domain Bacteria; phylum Bacteroidota; class Bacteroidia; order Flavobacteriales; family Flavobacteriaceae; genus Siansivirga; species Siansivirga zeaxanthinifaciens. The sequence goes on from NZ_CP007202.1 coordinate 93,219, forward strand.
TGATTGATGCCAACAAAAAAGAACTGGTTTGGCAAGGTATGGGAACCGGTTTCTTATCTCAAAATATGGAACAAAAAGAAGAACGTATAAAAGAATTTGTTTCTAAAATACTAGAGAAATATCCTCCGGAAATCAAAAAATAAAGCATAAAAAAAGCAACTTTAAAAGTTGCTTTTTTTATTTAACTAAATCGCTTTAAGGTGTTTTTAGTAAAATCACTCAAAACAAGTTCGCCGCTTATTTTTGCGCGCTCTGCAAGGAGTGTGTCCCAGTTTTCGGTACCTTGCCAAAACACTTGTTTCATTTGTTTCAAAGCTTCCGGATTATAACTACTTAATGTTTCGGCTAATGTTTTAACGGCATCCTGTAAGGCTTCGGCTGTTTCTAAAACCTCCGAATAAAGTCCTTTGTTTTTTGCCCATTCCGCCGAAAAAAATGTATCGGCTTTAATGGTCATTTCCGAAGTGGCAGCAATACCTATTTTTCGTGTAACAGCAGGCTCTATAACAAATGGCCCAATACCAATGCTCAATTCGCTTAATTTAACAGAGGCGTATGTCGAAGCTAAACAGTAATCGGTAGCAGCAGCTAAACCAACGCCGCCGCCAACAGCTTTACCTTGCACACAACCAATAATTATTTTAGGACTTTTTCGCATGGCATTTATAACCTTTGCAAAACCAGAGAAAAAGGTTTCACCTGTTATTTTATCGTTTATGGTTATTAATTCATTAAAACTCGCCCCTGCGCAAAAGGTTCTATTGCCCGCACTTTTTAAAACAATAACCTGAATGCCATCGTTGGTTCCGGCATCATGAATTTTTGTTTTAAGTTCTGCTAGAACGTCGCTAGGCATAGCATTATGATTGGGATGAAAAAACTCTATATATCCAACTTTATTTTCGATATGAAGGTTTACGTATGGCGCTTCCATAAAATTTATAAGAAAAATTTAAAAGTTGAAGATACATAAATTTTTAATGAAACCTTATGCAATAAATGTTACCTTGCAAATTAAAAATTATAGAGTAATTTGTAAAAAAATAAAACTATGGGATTATTAGATTTTCTATTTGGCAAAAAACAAGCTAAGATTAAAGATTTTCAAACAAGAGGCGCTATTATTTTAGATGTTAGAACTCCAGGAGAATACCAACAAGGTGCTATTCCTGGTTCGAAAAACATACCGTTACAAAATTTAAACTCTAAAGTTTCTGAAATTAAAAAACTAAAAAAACCAGTAATTACTTGTTGTGCCAGTGGTGTGCGATCTGCAAGTGCTGCCGCCATTTTAAATAGCAATGGTATTGAGGCAATGAACGGTGGTGGTTGGTTTAGTTTAAGTAAAAAACTATAATTTTATTTTTTGAAATTCGTCTGTTTTTGAAATGGTGGTATTGTTAAACTGCAACTTCCACCCCATCGAATTGGTTAAAATATAAAACTTAGAAAGCTCGCTTATTAATCGGTTTTTAGCATTTGCTTTTAAATCTGATGCTTCCAGTTTTTTTAATAACGATGCTTTTACCTTTTTCTTAATATTGTTATAATCGTTGGCTTCAAAAGGATTCAAATAATCGGCTTGAATATCGTAATATTCTAAATCTGGACTTACTTTTATTTCTTCTTTAGGAATACTAACAATGGTTAAGGTTTTAGTGGACTCATCTATTTTAAATTCAACTTTACTTAAGTCGTATGCAATGGTTACATCGGCATTAACAACCACCAAGGCTTTTTTATCTGAAGTTAGAAAATTTCCTAAAAGTTCTTTAGAATGTTTGTATGTAAAAACTTCACTAAAATGGCCTTCAGTTACAATTAACTTACCTACATTCTGTATTTGTTCCTGAATAAGCATGGAACTTTCTTGAAGCTCTATCTTATTGTTTTTTTGTTCGCTACAATATTTAAATGTAAACAAGATGACTAAGGTGACTACAACACCAAAAAGAATTTTTCGCATACACTAATGTATAAATATTTAGTAATATGAAGATGAATTAAGGGCAAAAAAAAAACATTAGTTTGCTTCGACATAAGAAGTCTAACTAATGTAAAATTAACTAATTCTAACACAGTCAAAATTAATTATTTTATGACTGTTTCATGTAAAATTAACATGACCTGTTTGTTATATTATGTTATTTCTTTTGGCTTTTTCTACAGCTTCTAATTTATTATGAACCTGTAATTTTTTATAAATATTTTCAATATGTTTTCTAATGGTTCCAGATGATAAAAATAAATTATCGGCAATAACATTATAACTTAACCCAGTACTTAACTGCTCTAAAACCTGAACCTCACGATCGGTAAGTTTTATAATTTCCTGATTTTCTGAAGCATTAAAACTAATAGGATTTCGAAGTAATTTTAAAGTTTTCAATGCTATTGAAGGCGTCATGGCAGCACCACCGTTTAATGTTTCGTAAATACCTTCACATAAATCTTTTGCATTCACTTCCTTTAATAAATAGCCATCGGCACCTGCTTTAATGGCGTTAAATATGTGCTCGTCATTATCAAAAACAGTAAGCATAATTATTTTTATATGCGGATATTTTTGTTTTACAATCCCTGTGGTTTCAATACCATTTAATACAGGCATTTCTATATCCATTAAAATAACATCGATATTATGATTGTTTTCTAATTGATTTAATAAATCGGAGCCATTTAATGCCGTAAACTTAATTTCTAAATCGTCAAAAAAAGACAACTTTTCTTTTACCGCGTTTATTAAAAATGAATTGTCATCAACTATAGCAATTTTTTTATTCATATAATTATAAGCTTAAATGAATTTTTGTTCCCTGATCTTTTGTACTTTCTATTTGTACCACCGCCCCTATATCGGCAGCACGTTTTTTTATATTATTAAGTCCATTGCCTAACGAGACCTCTTCCATATTAAACCCAATACCATCATCTATAATTGAAATACTAATATGATGGTTTTCGGAAGTAAAACGAACCTCAATATTTGATGCATTGGCATATTTTAATGCATTATTTATAGCTTCTTGAATAATTCTATAAATGCTCATGCCTTGCACCGAGGTAAACAAATAATTGTTGGATAAATTGGTGTTTAGATGAAACTTAAAATTAATTTTATTTGAAGCTATGTGAGCTTTATCTAAAAAATTTGAAATGCGAACTTGCAAATCTTCCAGCGTGATTTCGCTCTTATTCATCGCCCAAATAGTGTCTCGCAATTCGTTTATGGTTTCTTTAGTAAAAGCGCTTATACCACTTAACTTATTGGTTAATTTTTCGTTGGTTATTTTAAAACCATACTGCAAATTGTCGATAGACGAGATAATAAAAGTTAATTGCGCTCCAATATTATCGTGTAAATCTCTCGAAATTCTTAAGCGTTGCTCCTGGAGTTTGTTTTGAGTTTCAATTTTAATCAAGGCTTCTTTTAATTGACCTTCTTTTTTTAATTGAATGTTTTTTAATTTTTGCTGATTAAACAATAAATATCCTAAAACACCAATCACAAGAGCCAGAATTAGTAGTCCGATAATTTGCGTATTTTTTTGATTTATATTGAGTTCTTTCTCTGCAATTTCTGCTCGTTGGGTTAGAATTTCTTTTTGTTTTTTTTCTGATTCGTATTTAGTTTCTAACTCATAAATGGTTTTGGTTTTTTCAATCTCGAATAAACTATCTTTTGCTTGCGCATACTTAATATGATTGTTGTAAGCACTTTTATAATCTTTGGTAAGAGCGTCTATTTTAGCTAATTGTTTTAAAGCAGGCACTTTAAATTCTTTAAAATTATTGGCTTCAATAATTTGTAAAGCATTAGAAAGTTCGGTTTTAGCTAATTCATATTCCTTATTAATTGTGTAATTATTAGCTAATGCAATTTGAGTTCTTGCGAGTTCGTATAAGTTATTATCGGCTTTAAAACTTGAAATAGCCGATAAAAAATTAGATCTGGCTTTGGTGTGCTGTTTCAAACTATCCTGCGCAATGGCTATGTTAGCCTGCATGTAAGGTAGGTATCTGGAATAGCCCAAATTGGAATACAAAACCTTTGCTTTCTCCGAATATTTAATAGATGTCTCATACTCTAAAGTATACAACAAAACCGAACCAATATTACCTGTTATAATGGCTTCGCCAATTTCAAAATTATGTTCTTTGTAAATATTTAATGCTTTCTTATAGTAATCTAAAACCTTCGTATATTCTTTTTGTTTTTTGTAAACAATTCCAATATTAACCAGCGTTGCAGGTACTTTTGTAAAATCTTTAGCGCATTTTTCGTAAATATTTAAAGCTTTAAAATAATGCTTTAAAGCTATATCGTAATGCCCTTTTGTGTCTTCTAAAATGCCTAAATTGTTGTAAGAATCGGCAATACCGATAGAATCTTTAATTTTTATTCTTATATCTAAACTCTTTTTATGATTTACTTGAGCACTATCTAATTGTGTGTTTGCCTCGAAAGCTGCTGCTATGTTATGATATGACAGGGCAATTAAGGCTTCCTGTTTCAATTTTTTAGATAATTCTAGCGACTTTTTAGCATACCAAAGTGCCGAATCTACCCGTATGTTTCGGTACTCCCAGGAAATTTCATTAAATGTTTTTAGAAGTGTGGTATCTTTTTGAATTTTAGAAACCTTCAATAAACTATCTAACTGCTTACTCGTTTGGGATTGGCCATAAAAAAAAGAAAACAAACAAAAAATAACCAATAACTGCCTCATAAATTATTTGTAAAGAAGTTCTAAAATTAATTTATGTAATACTATAAATTCTTTATTTAAAGTAAATAATCTGTTTATTAAATTTTGATGAAAATCTTCAAGCAGTTCAATATGCTGGTTATTATTTTTTAATCTTAGAGTTTCTAGTTTAAGATGCTGTTCTATTTCAAGCGTATTTTCACAAAACACCTTTTTTAAACCCCAGGTTTCTCTTGTGGTTTTAATTATAAAACCAACAAAAACCACAGGCAAAATAATGGTAATGATTGTAAATAACTGATTAAAATCCATTGAACACGTTTTTAAAATTAAGAAAAACTAACCTTTAAAAAATGATATAAAAAAACATCAATAACATATCAGTTTGACTGATAATATTACTGATGTTTCTGAATTTGAACTGATTAATAGCATAATAAATATAACCTAATATGTTTGATTTTGTATAAATATTCGACAAAATGTTGAAAAAGAAGATTAAGCGCAATAAATAAAATATTACGCCTAATCAAACAAATCTCAACAACAAGATTTATTATTTAAGATTGTAAGCATAAATCGTTTTGTCGTTTGCTTTGTAGTATAAAACCCCAGCAACCTCATCAACTTGATATTCTGGCTTTTTATCTTTTAACACGATTTCTTTATCTACTTTTCCTGAATCTTTATTGACTTTAACTAAACCAGTACCATCATCTAACTTGGTTAATATAAACTGTGCATTTTCTGTAGCTGCTGTAGCTTTAAAACGTTTAGACATCACATCAAAAGCTGCATCACCAATAGATGCAAACATATCGGCTGCACGTTTATTTTCTTTACCATAATCGTTGTAATTACTTAAATCGTTAGAACTACCGTAGGGATTTGTTCTATTCATTCCGGCCTTAGCTGCATGCGCCATAGCCAAACCTGTAGAAGCTACTGCCATAACTCCCGATAGCACTTTTACAAAACCACTTTGCGATGGCGATTTAAAATACTCGTGATAAACTTCTTTCCCTTGCCCATCGAGCATCATTAAATTTTGTGATGAACTCAAAAATATATTTCCGTTTCGCATTTGCATGAAATCTGCAACTTCTTTTTCATCAAACTTGACATTCGCCAACTCGGCTACATCTCCAGAATTAGCATCAATACTATAAATAGTGCCGTCGGCAGCAATTAAATAGCGGTTATTAACACTATCGAAAGTCGATGCCACAGCAGCAGAATTTTTATATTTTAAAGGTTTTTTCCAAACTTGGTCGCCTGTTTCCAGATTTACAATATTGGCATCTTCACTCGTGATATAAATTAAACCCTGAGGTGATTCTGCCATAACCATAATATTTTCGCCGGTTTTTAATGGTTTTTTAAACAATGTTTTTCCGTCGAAAGAAATTTTGTTAATACCACCTTGCTGAATACCAAATAAAATACCATCATCCTGAACATAAAAATGCTGCACATATCCTTTCGTTTTTGGAGCTTTATCCCATAAATCTTCACCAGAAGACGCACTTAAAAAGGCAATTTCAGATTCGTCGCTAGCAGCAAAAACACTAGAGCTTCCGCCAGAACTTTTATCGCTTACAACAGCCAATCCTTGTGGTAAAATTTGAAAATTAGAAACATTCCCTTGAACTTTTCTATCGTCTTTCCAAAGTTCGGCACCATTACTTCCAATTTTATGAATTCTCGTATTCTTGCCATTGGTAGTTGTTTCAAATCCGTAAATTTCTTTTTCACTTTTATCGGCAACCATCCAGTTAACACCTTTAATTTTACATTCCCATAAATCGTCGCCTTTGTGCGATTTTGCCAATAACCCTTGAGCGGTTGGAATAATAACCATGTTTTTTAATAACAATGGTACGCCTGTTACACTAAAGTCTTTGGCTACGCCAACTCTTCCAGGTTTATCTAGAAAGAAACTATAATCCATTTTCTGTGTACTAAGGTCGTAAACAGCTACTTTTGGTGTCATTTTTTCAAATTTATCACCCACTTTTTGTATACCACTAACAATTAATTTGTTTTGAGGAAGCACTACATTACAGGTGTAAATTTGGTTCCAATTATCGTTATCTGAATTAAAAATAACTTTCCCTGTAATGTAATTAATTACAGCGCGTTTGGTTTTTGCAATTCCTGCAAATTTAGAGCCTACACCTTGAGATACTATAATGTATGGTGATTCGGGTACAAAATCTGTTTCTTCCGGACTTAATTTTCCAAAATTATTAAAAGTGAATACAGGCGTTTTAACCTTCGGGTCTATACCTACTAACCCATCGTTGGTTGCTACAACCAGAATTCCACCCACAGTTAGGGTCATTTCATTAATTTTAGAACCTAAATCGTAAGTCGTTTCAGGTTGTTCTGCTTTTTGAGCAAAGGTGATGTTCGACAAGAAAATAATTGCCAACACTAGAATAACTAAATTAAATTTTTTCATTGTTGAATTTGTTTTATAATTAATAGCTAAACAAAATTGCAACATTAAAAAGGCGAAATCAATACGAAGAATTGCGTATAATTGAAGTTAAAAGCAAAAAAAGTTATCCTTTTAAAGACAACTTTTTTTATTCTTAATAGTTTATTCTGAAAAAAGCAACAACTGTTTTCTTAGCTTTTCTTTACTGGTTTTACCATCGTAAATTTTATCGACCACACGGTCTAATAATACCTGATGTTCTCTAATAGCTGCCATGAAAAAGTCTACAACACCTCGAAATAAAACTAATAAAACGGCAGCGATAACTCCAGACTCCGAAAACATGATAAAAAACATGGCTAGAATAACAACAAACTGTTGGATAAAAATGCGCACATATGGTTTTGTCATAATTTCACTGGCAGTGAACACCCGGTTTTTATTAGTGAGCACAAAATCAAATATTAGTTTTAACAATTGTGTTATTACAAATAATGGTAAAATATACTCCATCCCTTCTAAAGACACTATTTTGGTGTAATTATCAATTAAATCGAAGGGTTCGTTAATAAAACTTTGTCCGCCAATACCAATAATTACAAATGCAAACACCGATTGAACCGCCACAAACATCCCGTAATGAAAGATAAAAAACGGTACTAAAAACCAAATAGAAGAACCGCTATCGTCTTTTTTAGAGGCTAAAATCATTTTAACAATATTAAAAAGACCAATAATTATTGTCTCTAAAAAATATCCAAAAACAACCGCATATGGTGCTATTTTACCTAGACAAATTAATAAAATTAAGAACAGAATATTTAACCATGCAAACGCATTGTATCGATTAGGAATAAAAACAGATGCTAACATTTAATTAAGTTTTTTTTTACAAAGAAACTCGATTACAAACTATTTAAACATACGCAAAATGCCGTATTCTTTTAAAATGTTATATGAGAAAATTGCGCTTCTAGCTGAGCTTTCTTTATATCTAATTGCTCAAGAAATTGTTGATGCGCTTCAGATTTTAAATTGAAGGGACGATGTTGTAAACCTTTTTGAATTACAGCAACTTCAACCATTGTTTTAATGGCTTGCGGCGAAAACCAAACCTCTAGAAACTTGTTCCAAATATAATGTATCGCGGTTTGGTTTGGATGTATCATGTCTTCACTGTAAAAACGATAATCACGCAGTTCATCCATCATAATTTCATACGAAGGAAAATAAACAACCGCATCACTTAAAACTTCATGAACGGCAGTTATTAAGTGAGATTTACTCAACGTATTTTCTACAAAACCATCTTTAATATGACGTATTGGAGACACCGTAAAAATAATAGTTGCAGTACTATTTAACCTTTTAATGCCATCAATAATTCTGACCAAACTTCCTTTAATATCATCGGGAGATAACAATTGTTTTTCAAATTGATTTTGAGGAAGCTTATGGCAGTTGGCAACTGTATTTTTATCTTTTAATAAATTGTAAACCCAGGCCGTACCTATGGTGATAATTACATGTGTCGATTTAGAAAGTTGAAGCTTTGTTAAAGCAAGTTCACTATTTAATTGATTTATTAAAGCTTCTTTTGAAGGGTTACTTAACTTTGAATGTGCATCAAAACAATGCCATTGCTCGTTGTGAAAAAACACATCGTCTTTGGTGTATTTTTTTTCATGAACTGCTCTAATAATTAAGGTTTCAATCGCTTTGGGATGAAATAAAATCCCGAAGGGGTTTTGAAGATTTTTAAACTTGTAATAAGATAGTTTTTCTCCTATATTTTCAACAAAACAAGACCCTAATAGCGTTATCTCTGAGTGATAATCTATTAAATTACTAGCTCTTTTTTTTAACGGTATTTGGGTTTGTAGTTTCATAAAAAAATCCCGATTCCATTTATTAACAGAATCGGGAAACTTATATTATTTAATAAATTCTTGTGCTTTTTCTAAAGCATCAGGAATACCTTGCGGCATTTTACCTCCTGCTGTAGCGAAAAATGGCTGACCGCCGCCGCCGCCTTGGATATACTTTCCTAGTTCTCTAACAACTTTTCCTGCATCTAATCCTTTGCTTGCTACCAATTCTTTAGAAATATAACACGATAACAAGGCTTTACCATCAGACTCTGTAGCGAATAATAAAAATAAATTATCAGACTGGCTGCCCAATTCGAAAGCAACATCTTTTAAACCAGAAGCATCTAAATCGACTTTTTTAGCTAAAAACTGCACGCCATTAATTTCGGTAAGCTCGTTTTTAAGTTCCAATTTCAGGTTTTTAGCTTTGTCTTTTAACAATAATTCTATTTGCTTTTTAAGAGCCGCATTTTCTTCCTGTAAATTTTGTAAAGCCTTTACTGGTTCTTGGGCATTGTTTAATAAAGCTCTCATTTCTGAATAGGCCTTACTATTTTCAAAATAGAAATCTTTGGCCGCTTCGTTTGTAATGGCTTCTATACGACGAATTCCTGCAGCTACTGCACCTTCTGAAACAATTTTGAAATGCCAGATATCTGAAGTATTTTTAACATGCGTGCCTCCACAAAGTTCCATCGATTGACCGAAACGAATGGCGCGAACCGTATCGCCATATTTTTCTCCAAACAAACTCATAGCGCCTTCGGCGATAGCGGCCTCTTTGGGCATGTTTCGTTTCTCTATTAAATCCAGTTTATCGGCGATTCGAGCGTTTACAAAATCTTCAACATCGTTTAATTCTTCTTGCGTTAATTTAGAAAAGTGTGAAAAGTCAAAACGTAAGTTTTTTGAATGTACCGCACTTCCCTTTTGTTCTACATGAGTCCCTAAAATTTCTCTTAATGCCTGATGTAATAAGTGTGTTGCCGAATGATTACATTCGGTTCTAAAACGCTGATTAGCATCGACCACAGCTTTAAAACTTTGATCGATATGCTTTGGTAAATTTTTAGTAAAGTGAATAATAACATTATTCTCCTTTTTGGTATCTAAAACATACACTACATCGCCACGAGAATCTTCTAAATAACCTTTATCTCCAACCTGACCGCCGCCCTCCGGATAAAATGGCGTAATATTAAATACCAACTGATACATTTCGCCATCTTTTTTAGAAACAACTTTACGGTATCTGGTTAATTTCACAGTGGCTTCAAGCGTATCGTAGCCTATAAATTCTTCTTCGGCATCGGTACCTAGAATGGTCCAATCGTCTGTACTCATTTCACTGGCAGCACGCGAACGATTTTTTTGTTTTTGTAACTCTTCATTAAATCCCTTTTCATCTAACTTTAAGCCTTTTTCAGAAAGAATTAAAGCGGTTAAATCGATTGGAAACCCGTAAGTATCATACAATTCAAAAGCCTTTTCTCCGGAAACTGTATCGCCTTTTGTCTCGTTTACAATAGCATTTAATAACACCAAACCTTGGTCTAAGGTTCTTAAAAAAGATTGTTCTTCTTCTTTAATGACATTTTCAACCAGTTGCTTTTGAGTTTTAATTTCTGGGAAAGCTTCTCCCATTTTCGCACTTAAAACATCTACTAATCTATAAATAAACGGCTCTTTTTTATCTAAAAACGTAAAGCCGTAACGCACAGCACGACGTAAAATTCTACGAATAACGTAGCCAGCGCCTGTATTACTTGGTAATTGACCATCGGCTATTGAAAATGCAACAGCTCGCACGTGATCGCATATAACACGAATAGCAACATCTACCTTTTCGTCTTTACCATATTTTTTGTTAGAAATCGTTTCAATTTCTCTAATTATTGGCGTAAAAACATCGGTATCGTAGTTAGATTGAACGCCTTGTAACACCATGCATAAACGCTCAAATCCCATACCTGTATCTATATGCTTGTCTGGTAAACTTTCCAGACTTCCGTTTGCTTTACGGTTGTATTGCATGAATACAAGGTTCCAAATTTCAACTACCTGTGGGTGATCTTGATTCACTAAATCTTTACCCGATATTTTAGCTTTTTCTTCTGCCGAACGAATATCGACATGTATTTCACTACAAGGTCCACATGGCCCTTGATCGCCCATTTCCCAGAAATTATCTTTTTTGTTTCCTTTTAATATGCGGTCTTCAGAAACAAATTCCTTCCATAATTCGTAAGCTTCGGTATCCATGGGCAGGTTGTCTTCGTCGCTACCTTCAAAAACCGTTACATATAATATATCTTTATCGATGCCATATACTTCGGTTAATAACTCCCAAGCCCAGGCAATAGCTTCTTTTTTAAAGTAATCACCAAAACTCCAGTTTCCAAGCATTTCAAATAAAGTATGGTGATATGTGTCGTAACCAACTTCTTCTAAATCGTTGTGCTTACCAGAAACACGTAAACATTTTTGTGTATCGGTTAAACGGCTGTTTTTTGGTTGTGCATTTCCTAAAAAATACTCTTTAAAAGGCGCCATACCAGAATTTACAAACATTAAAGTTGGATCGTCTTTTAAAACCATAGGAGCCGATGGCACTATACTGTGTTTTTTATCTTCAAAAAAACTTAAAAATTTAGATCGAATATCTTGTGACTTCATTAAGAAATGGTGTTACTAAGTTGTTAAATTACATGAATTGCAATACAATTTTTTATCTTTACGTTTTAAAAAAAATTATAAATTTTAAAGCCCTAACTAAGTACAAAAGTATCTCAAATAATAATGATAATATTTTTGTAATTTAGTCGTTTGCTTTATTAATTCAATTTAAATTGCTTTTAATTAAAGTGCAAAAATAGTATAATTTAAGAAATGAGTAAGGTAAAATATTATTACGATTCTGAAACGCTATCTTATAAGAAAATAGAACGCAAAAAAAGGACGACTTTAAAGTATGCCTTTATGTTTATTTTGGGTTCTGCTTTGTTTGGTTTTTTGTTCGTTTTTATTGCCAGTCAATACATCGAATCGCCCAAAGAACGTGCCTTAAAGCGTGAATTACAAAATGCAGAGTTACAATTTGAATTACTAAATAAAAAAATGGCGCAAGCCGAAACGGTGTTATCAAACATAGCAGACCGAGACAATAATATTTATCGCGTTTATTTTGAAGCTAACCCAATACCCGACGAACAACGTAAAGCTGGATTTGGAGGTGTGAATCGATATAAGAATCTAGAAGGCTTCGATAATTCTAAGCAAATTATTGAAAGTAACAAACGTTTAGACATCCTTCAAAAGCAAATTGTAGTGCAATCTAAATCGCTTGATGAAATAGCAAAATTAGCAGAAGAAAAAGAAAAATTACTTGCAGCCATTCCGGCCATTCAACCTGTAAGCAACGAAGATTTAACTCGTATGGCTTCGGGCTTTGGTATACGATCGGACCCATTTACAAAAGTTAAAAAAATGCATTGGGGTATGGACTTTACAGCGCCAAGAGGGACACCCATTTATGCTACAGGCGATGGTATTGTGGAGCGCGCAGACAACACCGCCTCTGGTTATGGAAATCACATTCGAATAGATCATGGTTATGGTTATGTGAGTTTGTATGCCCATTTATATAAATACAACGTTCGAAAAAACCAAAAAGTTAAACGTGGTGATATTATTGGATTTGTTGGTAGTACCGGGCGTTCGGAAGCACCACATTGTCATTACGAAATATTTAAAGATGGAGAACGCATCAACCCTATAAACTTTTACTACGGAAGTTTAACTGCCGAAGAATTTAACAAACTTCTGGAGCATGCTTCATTAGAAAACCAATCATTAGACTAATGTATATAGAATTACCAGAAAAACGATATTATAGCATTGGCGAAGTGGCTAAAGCTTTTAATGTAAATACCTCTTTAATTCGTTTTTGGGAAAAAGAATTCGATGCTCTTAAACCAAAGAAAAACGCCAAAGGAAACCGAAAATTTACTCCCGAGGACATTAAAAATTTAAAACTAATTTATCACTTAGTTAAAGAACGTGGTTTTACTTTAGAAGGTGCTAAAATTCACTTAAAAGAAGACAAAAAAGACACATTAAATAACTTTGAAATTATAAGTAAATTAGAAAATATTAAAAATCAACTCATTAAAATTAAAGAAAATCTTTAGCTATTTTTTAAAATACTTGTAACTTTTTTTAACTTCAAGAGTCAAACAGTTAACCTTTATAAAAACCATAAAAAACATCATTATGAAGAAATTTTTACCTTGGATAATTATTGCCGTAGTAGTATTTGGATTATACTCATGGGCCAAAGGGTTTAATAATACCGCAGTTACCTTAAAAGAAACCGCCACAAAAACTTGGGGAGATGTTGAAAGCAGTTACCAACGTAGAAACGACCTTATTGGTAATTTAGTTAAAACCGTACAAGGAGCTGCAGATTTTGAAAAAAGCACCCTTGAAGCTGTTATAAAAGCTAGAAGTGAAGCAACTAAAACGACTATAGATCCATCAAACATAACTCCAGAACAATTAGCAGCTTTTAATCAAGCGCAAAGTGGTTTAAGTAGTGCATTATCTCGTTTATTAGTAACGGTTGAAAGATATCCAGATTTAAAAGCAAACCAAAACTTCTTAGAATTACAAAGTCAGTTAGAAGGAACAGAAAATAGAATTAACGTTGCAAGAGACCGCTTTAATGAAGCCGTTGAGCCTTATAACAAGCACATTAAAACATTTCCAAACTCCTTACTTGCCGGATTATTTAATTTTGAAAGCTTAAATTACTTTAAAGCAGAAGCTGGAAGTGAAAAAGCACCAGATGTTGATTTTAATTTTAAATAATTCAACAAAATAAACACCGTACAATCATGCTAGATAAAGTTGAAAATTTCTTAACAAATATCGAAGAACAAGAAATTATTGAAGCTATTAGAGTAGCTGAATTAAACACCTCTGGCGAAATACGTGTACACATAGAAAAAACCTCTAAAGGCGATGCTACAAATCGTGCTTTGGAGGTTTTTTATGCTTTAAAAATGGATAACACCAAACTGCAAAACGCCGTTTTAATTTATGTTGCTATCGAAGAAAGAGCTTTTGTTATTTATGGTGACAAAGGTATTAACGATGTTGTACCCGATAATTTTTGGGATAGCACAAAAGATTTAATGGTGTCTCATTTTAAGTTAGGTAATTATAAAGCAGGATTGGTAGAAGGTATTTTAAAATCTGGCGAACAGCTTAAAAAATATTTCCCATACAACAATTTAGATACCAACGAACTCTCTAATGAAATTTCTAAAGGTTAAAATGTTGAATTTAAATTACAATATCAAATCCCATTTAAAAGTTAAAACGTTTTTTGTACTTGTTATAACGTTGCTATCCTTTTGTGTTTCATTTGCACAATATAAAATCCCTTCGAAACCCGATTTTCAAACCAGTGTTTACGATTATATAAACTTACTAACCAAAACCGAAAAGAAAAGTTTAGAAGACAAGCTAATAAGATATTCCGATACAACATCAACCCAAATCGTTATTGCTACCATAAGCTCTACCAATGGTGAAAATATAGATTATTTAGGCACCAAATGGGCGCATTCCTGGGGCATTGGTCAAGCTAAAGAAGATAACGGTGTTTTTATTCTATTAGCAAAAGACGACAGAAAAATTTCTATTAAAACAGGGTATGGTGTCGAACATTTATTAACCGACGCTATGTCGAAGCGTATTATAGAACGCGATATCATTCCTTATTTCAAACAAAACAATTATTACGGCGGACTTAACCGTGGGGCTGATGCTATTTTTGAGGTTTTAACAGGAGAATATAAAGGCAGCAGAAAAGAATCGTCAGATTCTGGAATACCGATACAATTCATAATTATAATCATCATTTTTATAATTATTATCATTTCCATGTCGAAGAATAACCGTGGAGGCCACGGAGGAAATAGAGGCAATAAACAAGATGGCTTCGATATTTGGGATGCCATAATTTTAAGCAACATGGGGCGCGGTAATTACCGTGGTTCTGGCGGCTTTGGGGGCAGCTCTGGCGGAGGCTTCGGCGGTGGCGGTTTTGGAGGTGGCTTTGGAGGCGGCGGTTTTGGAGGCGGCGGTGCCTCAGGTGGTTGGTAATTTTTATTAGTTAAAATACGTTTTACCAAACACCCTTAAATTAATACCACCAAAAGAATTTTACTTCTTACGCATATAAACACTTACTGGAACCCCTTTAAAATCGAAGTTTTCACGTAGCTTGTTTTCTAAAAAACGTTTGTATGGATCTTTTACGTACTGAGGTAAATTACAGAAAAATGCAAACTGAGGCTGTGGCGTTGGCAACTGCATTATATATTTAATCTTAACAAATTTACCCTTATATGCTGGTGGCGGATAATTTTCTATTAATGGTAAAAACACCTCGTTAAGCACACTCGTTTTAATCTTTTTAGAACGGTTTTGGTAAACTTCTACAGCCGTTTCAATTGCTTTAAATATACGTTGTTTAGACAATGCCGATATAAATATAATTGGCACGTCTGTAAAAGGCTCTATTTGCTTTCTAATGGCTTTTTCGTATTCTTTAGTAGACTTATGGTCTTTCTCTACCAAATCCCATTTATTAACAAGAATAACAATTCCTTTACGGTTGCGTTCTGCCAACCAAAATATATTTTGTACTTGACCGTCGAAACCACGATTTGCATCCAATACAATTAAACAGACATCACTGTGTTCAATGGCACGAACGCTTCGCATTACCGAATAAAATTCTAAATCTTCTTTAACTTTCGATTTTCTTCGGATACCAGCTGTATCTACCAAGTTGAATTCAAATCCAAAACGATTGTATTTTGTATCAATAGAATCTCTTGTTGTTCCAGCAATATCGGTAACAATGTATCTATCTTCACCTATTAAAGCATTAATAAACGATGATTTTCCAGCATTAGGACGGCCCACTACAGCAAATCGAGGCAGCGTGTCTTCAACAACAGTTTCTTTTTCTGGTAAGGCTTTCACTAAAGCATCTAACAAATCGCCGGTACCACTTCCGTTAATACTGGCAACGGTGTAATAATCGCCAAGACCTAATGAATAAAACTCCACAGCATCTTCCGCACGTTTTCCATTATCTACTTTATTAACAACTAAAAAAACGGGCTTTTTTACTTTTCGAAGTAATTTAGCAACATCTTCATCCATTCCTGTAACGCCAGATTCAACATCTACCATAAAAATAATAGCGTCTGCTTCTTCAATTGCTAGTTCGACTTGTTTATCAATTTCAGCTTCAAAAACATCATCACTTCCTAATACATAACCACCGGTATCGATTAAAGAAAACTCTTTACCGTTCCAATCTGCCTTACCGTAGTGTCTGTCTCTGGTTACACCGCTTACGGCATCAACAATAGCTTCTCTACGCTGAATTAAACGGTTAAAAAAAGTTGACTTCCCTACATTTGGTCGACCTACTATAGCTACTATATTACTCATCTGTTATATGGTGAAATTGGTATTAGCCAATTTAATTTATTGTTATTCTTAAATATTTTGCAAAAATAGGAAATATCCCCTTGTTAAACTCTTTTTTTATGAAAGATTAAAATTGTTTTAGATTTAATTAAATATTAGTAATTTACTAGAACTAAATTAATTAGTTATGACCACTAGCAATGACATTGTTTTAAGACCTCGTTTTAAATTTGATTTAAAACAAAACAATGAAACCATTTTAAATAGATTTGAAAATTCTAAATTGAAACAATCTCAATTTATTGTTTCCAGAATTGATGATCATGTTTTTATTAAGTTTCCTAAAAAAGATCAGCATTTTTGGTCGCCACAATTACATCTCGAAATAAATAAAATTGACGATGAAAATTGCACCCTTTATGGCTTATTTGGACCAAACCCAACCGTTTGGACCTTATTTATATTTTTACATTTTTTAGTAGCTGGACTTTTTTTGGCCTTCGGAATTTGGGCTTACTCCAATTGGCGATTGAATCTACCTTATAACATTCAAACCACTTTAATGGTATTAATGATTGTCATTTGGATTGCTTTATATTTTGCAGGATCTTACACCAAAACTTCAAGCAAAGTAGAAATGCAAGCCTTAAAAAAATTTATGGAGACTATTATAAATAATGAATAAGCTTAATTATTATATCCGAAACGTTTTAATTGATTTTGATTACTGCGCCAGTTTTTATTCACCTTAACATAGGTTTCTAAGTGAATTTGTTTGCCAAAAAATGTTTCTAAATCTTTTCTAGCTTCTACACCTACTCGTTTTAATGCTGTACCTTTATGTCCAATAATAATTCCCTTTTGAGTTTCTCGCTCGACCATAATAACAGCACGTACACGAATAATATGTTCTTCTTCAAAAAATTCCTCGGTATCAACTTCTACAGCATATGGAATTTCTTTTTTGTAATGAAGTAATATTTTTTCTCTTATGGTTTCATTAATAAAGAAACGTTCTGGTTTGTCGGTTAATTGGTCTTTAGGATAAAAAGCTGGTGATTCTGGTAATAATTCAATAATTCTATTAAAAACCTCTTTAACATTGAAACCTTCTAATGCTGAGATTGGAAAAATTTCGGCATTTGGCACCTTTTTGGCCCATAACTGTACTTGAGACTCTAATTGTTCCTGGTTAGATTTATCTATTTTGTTTAATAAAAGTAAAACTGGTATTGTAGAATTGGTTATTTTATTAAAAAAATCAGCATCTTTTAACTCTTGTTCACCTATTTCAACCATGTAAATTAAAACATCGGCATCTTCAAAAGCAGATTTAACAAATCCCATCATAGATTCTTGCAATTCGTAAGCTGGTTTAATAATACCCGGTGTATCAGATAAAACCATTTGAAAATCATCACCATTAACAATACCCAAAATTCTATGGCGTGTTGTTTGTGCTTTAGATGTTATAATCGATAATTTCTCACCCACAAAGGCATTCATGAGGGTCGATTTTCCAACGTTCGGATTTCCTATAATATTTACAAAACCGGCTTTATGCATCATATACTAAATTTTAATAGACTGCAAATTTACAACCTTGATTTATATCTAACACTATTAATACTACTATAAACAAAAAAGCAGAAAATTAAATTTCCTGCTTTTTTATAAATTTTATTAATTAGTATTAGTTTAATACTTCTAATAACTCCACTTCAAATACTAATGGAGAAAAAGGTTTAATAGGACCTCCTTGACGTGGTGAAGCACCATATGCTAATTCTTGAGGTATAAAAAACTTATATTTAGAACCAACAGTCATTAACTGTAAACCTTCGGTCCAACCTTTAATAACCTGACCTACACCAAAAGTAGCAGGCTCACCTCTATCAACAGAACTATCAAAAACAGTTCCATCTGCTAAAGTACCATGATAGTGTACTTTTACTCGAGACATTGGCGTAGGTTTATCGCCACTACCTTCTTTCAATACGATATATTGTAAGCCAGAATCTGTTACTTTAACACCTTCTTTAGTTTTATTTTCTTCTAAAAACTTTTCACCTTCAGCCTTTACATCACCAAATTCATCTAAAGCTCTTTTCTCAGCTTCTTCTTGTTGTTTCTTTCTAGCTTCTAATTGTTTCTTTTGGAAATAAGTACTTAAAAGCACCTGAACTTTATCTTGTGGAATTTTTAATTCAGCAGAATCTAATGCATTTACAAAACCTTGAATAAAAAGATCTTTATCCATTTCCGAAACATTAGTTTGCACATTACGTGCAACATCCATTCCAATAGCATAACTTACCGAATCAATTTCTGTTTTTAAAGGTTTATTTGTAACACCACCTTTGTTACATGAAACCATTACTAAAAATACTAAAAGAACACTTAAAGATTTAATTATTTTCATTTCTGTTTTATTGATTTAAAATTAGGATGCTAAAGTAACAAATAAATCAACAGTATTAGAAAAGTATTATATGAATTTTAACTATATAAATATTTGATAAATAAAGTACTCCTACAGTTTCCTCCTAAAAAAAGGGCAAAAAAAATCCTCAACATAGATTTATGTTGAGGATTGAAAAAGGCAACGACCTACTCTTCCACAAATGCAGTACCATCGGCGCTAACGGGCTTAACTTCTCTGTTCGGAATGGTAAGAGGTGAGCCCCGTCGCTATAACCACCTTAAATTTTTGGTTGTTGGTTTGTAGTTTATGGTTTTTGGCT